>JBAVWD010000517.1:0-13693 GCA_049697655.1 Anaerolineae bacterium
ACGTTGGACCGGGTGCGGCACCAGCCTGAGGCACCTGGGCCCAGCAAGCAGCGTCGCTCGCAGGTCAGGCAGCGCACTTTGTCGCCTGACCGCTCCTGCAAGAGCGAGTCATGGACGGACGGGTCTGTCATCCGTAGCGGAGGGTGAGTGCAGTGGACTTGCAGAAGGTCGGTTGTGGCGAGTCAGTGTTGTGCAGGATGTCAGTTCGAACTCTGCTCTCCTGCGAGAACCACGAGGAGGTATTCTTGCCGGCGATTTCGTAGCTCGGCCCAGGCGAGAGCTGTGCGTAACACCCGGACTCGTTGACAGAAGGTGGCGTACTTCCGCCAACCAGACGTGCGGCCGTCTCCGCAGCAGGAAGGGTCAAAGACGCCTCCGCTGTGGTGGTGATGGTTGGGGTGAAGGTTGCAGTTGGCGTCACCGTTGCGGAGATCACGGTGGTGGAGGTCACACCCTCGGTGCTGGTGATGGTCGGGGTGAAGGTTGCAGTTGGCGTCACCGTTGCGGAGATCACTGTGGTGGAGGTCACACCCTCGGTGCTGGTGATGACGACGGTGACGTTGACGCTCTCGGGGGTTGGCGTGAAGGTGGGTATGGGCCGCTGGGTCGGTGTGGGAGGCAGTGTGGCTGTGGGCGTGGCGGTGCTCTGGGGCGGCGCCACGCTGGTGGGCATGGGAGTCGGGCTGGCGGTGAACGTTGGTGGAATCTCCAGGGCTGTCTCCGTCACCAGACGGGAGCGGAGGAGGAAACTGCCGATGCCCAAGCAGTACAGCAGCAGCGCCACCATGGTGAGGACCGTGAGCGCGCTGTACAGCCTCTTCTGCGGGACGGTTAGCCGAGTATATCGGCGCAAGAGACCTCTCATGAAAACATCCGGGGATAGACGGAAAAAAGGGCTGACACTCTCGTCCGCATCCTCACCTGACTAGTCTGTCTCCGTGGCCGCGGGCGTCCCGGTGCTGGCAGGGGTGGAAGTCTGTGTGGACGTGGGGGTAAAGGTCGCTGTCCCGGTAGGGGTGTGGGTGGCTGTCGCAGTAGGCGTGTCGGTCGGTGTGGTTGTGGACGTCTCGGTGGCGGTGGGCGTGAAGGTGGCGGTTTCGGTAGGTGTGTCTGTGGGTGTGGAGGTAGCAGTGTCGGTAGGCGTCGCAGTGCCGGTGGCCGTCGGTGTGAGGCTGGGGGTGGCTGTGCCTGTGGGCGTGTAGGTCGCCGTGGATGTCGGTGTATGAGTTGTCGTCTCGGTGGGTGTGGGCGTGAACCTGGGAGGGGCCATGGCCAGGGCGATGAAGCCCAACACATAGCAGGGCACGGTCATGCAGATGATGGTGCCCAGGAGACCGTAGACCAGCTTCTTTCGCTCAGAAAGGTTGCCGTACCAGTTGCTCACTCTGCGCTTGAGACCCCAGTCTTGGTAACTCTGTGGGCGTCCGATCCTACATCGCCGCCAACCGCATGCGTGGGGAATCGCGGACCTGCCGGGACTTAGTGATGCCTAGATACTGTAGCGCAAGTCGGTAACTTGTGCTACCTGGCTGCCGGCGGGGGCACGCGGGGCTGGGCTGAGGGTGACTCCCTCAAGCAATGGCGATAGAGTCTTTTACCTCGTGATAGAGGCTGGCGAACTCCTCGTTATAATAGATCTCGGTGTCGCGTGGACGCGGCAGATCTACCTCGAAGGTGGCTCGGATGTGGCCGGGCCGGGGGCTCATAATCAGCACCCTATCAGATAGGAAGATGGCCTCCTGGATAGTGTGGGTGACCATAAGGATGGTCTTACCGGTGGCCTGCCAGATGCGCAGTAGCTCCACATTCATCTGGTTGCGGGTGATAGCATCAAGGGAACCGAAGGGCTCGTCCATCAGAAGGATGGACGGCTCGTGTATCAACGCCCTGGCGATGGCTACCCGCTGCTGCATGCCGCCGGACAACTCGTGAGGATATAGCCGCTCGAAGCCTAGCAGCCCCACCAGATCAAGCAACTCCATGGCCCGCTGCTGGTGCTCGTGACCGTCCCTACCCTGCACCTCCAGAGGTAGCGTGACGTTCTTGATGACCGTTCGCCACGGCATCAACGTTGGGTCCTGGAAGACGAACCCAATCTCCGGGCGAGGCTGGGTCAGGATCTGGCCGTCTATGCGCACTACCCCTTGGTCTGCCGGTAGCAAGCCTCCCAGGATGTGCAGGAGCGTCGTCTTGCCGCAGCCCGAAGGACCCACCAGGCTGACGAACTCTCCGTCTGAGATGGCCAGTGAGACGTCTCTGAGGGCCTTCACTTCCCCCTCTCTGCTGGGAAAGGCTTTGTGTACGTTTTCGGCGACGAGAATCGGATGGCTCACTGTAGCCTACGGTACCACTATGAAGTCGTTGGTGAACATCTGGTCTGGATCGGTCTGGGTCTCAGCCAGGCCAGCCTCGAGCATGAACTCCTGCGACATCTCCCAGGCGGATGGATCCGAATAGCCCAGTTTGTCGCCTTGCCAGAACTTGATGGACTCCTGTAGAACGGCTAACTGCGTGTCCCGGTTCTCGCCTCCCGCCTCGGGCACGTACTCCAGGCAGATCTCGAAGGCCTCCTCCGGATGTTCTATGGTGTAGCGCAGGCCTCGCAAGACGGCTCGGACCAGACCTGCGACCAGTTGGGGTTGCTCCGCTATGGTTTTCTCGTTGGTGATGATGCCATTGGATACGAGGTTCATGTAGTCAGCCACGTAGATGATATGCGGTTCGAATCCAGCCTGGCGGAGTTGCACCGGCTCGTTGGCGGCGTAGACGACCGCCGCGTCCACCTGGTTTTCGGTGAGGCTCGCCACCTGGGTATAGCCGATGGACTCGAGCTTGATGTCTCCTTCATCGATCCCCGCGGCGTCCAGGAGGGCCAGCCAGCCAATGTAGCTGGCGCCCCACAGGCCTGGGATGCCCACGGAGCGCCCGATGAGATCCTCGGGATTCTCCAAAGGCACGTCTTCCAGCGAGACGACGGCCACGGGAAATCTCTGGAAGTAGGTCATGACGTAGACTACGGGGAGGCCTTGCCCTCGGGCGAGGATGACCTGGTCGCCGCTGGCCACGGCGAAGTGCAGGGCGTCGGTGCCAACCAGGTTGAGCAGGTCCGTCTCCATTCCGTAGTCGAATTCGATCTCAAGGTTCTCGTCGGCGAAGTACCCCTGGTTCACTGCGACGTAGAAGGGTGCAAACTGCACATTGGGGATGAACCCCATAGCCAGGGTCACCTTCGTTGGCGGGGCAGGCGGCGCGGGAGTAGGACTCGCACCTCCGCTGCAACCGCTCAACGCTATGAGAGACAGAGTGAGAATAGCCAGGACCAGTTTCTTCAACTTCGTGATCTCTCCTTTCCTGCTACTTGATTCGTCGCCACGACAGGAGCCTGCTCTCCAGCAGGACAACACAGCCATACAGTGTCAGGGCGATGATGACCAAAACGAAGAGGGCTACGAACATCATGGGTGTGTCGAAGAGGCCCCTGGAGAGGTTCACCAGGAACCCAAGACCTTCATCTGCCGCCACGAACTCACCTACCACTGCCCCGATCACGGACAGGGTGACGCCGATCTTGAGGCCGCCGAGGAGCACCGGTAGCGCCGCGGGTATCTCCAACATGGTGAACATCTGTCGGCGGGTGGCGCCGTAGGAACGCATCAGGTCTACCAGGTTCTCGTCCACCGAACGGAGGCCCACAATGGTGTTGATGAGCACGGGGAAGAAGACGGTCAGTGCGCAGACGATGACCTTAGACAAGGTGCCAAAGCCAAACCAGATGACCAGGAGGGGGGCTAGTGCCACGATGGGCATGGATTGGGAGGCGACGATGTAGGGAGACAACAGCCGCTCCAATGATTTGGACTTGGCGAAGATGTATCCCAGGCAGGTAGCCACAGAGAGGCCGAGGGCCAGCCCCAGCAAGACCTCCCTCAACGTGGCCCAGGCATGGTGTAGAAGAGTACCATCGCTGACCGCCACCACGAACTTGCGGAACACGATGGCAGGTGCTGGCAGGATGAACGTGGGGTATGAACCGACGGTGACCAGGAGCTGCCACAGACACAGGAAGGCCAGCAAGGCCGGGGGCGCCAGCAGGTAGGCACGGTACTTGTCTGGAATCTGGCTCAAGCGTCTCCTCAGCGGTTGGGAGAAGCCTGAGACGACTCCGGCCGGCGTTAGCGAATCTGACATCTCTTGAGCTGCCCTCATGATGCTCGCTCTTACACAAAAACAAAAGTCCCGAAGGTTGTTCCTTCGGGACGCGCTCTCGCACTGTCAGGGGGAGACGCGACTCTCCCACTGCTGTTCTTGACCTTCTCCTATCCGGACTATACCGTCGGCTCTGGCCTCTCACCAGATCTGCTTTGTCGCTCGCGGGCTCGGCACCACAAAGGGGCGCCACACCGCCGATCAGGAATTGGCCTTCTACGAAGGCCTCACCCTGCCCCGAAGGTCCTCCATATTCACCTTGTGAAGCTTCTACTTGACATTATACGCTAGAGTCAACCGATTGTCAAGCACCCGGGCCTACCGCAAATACAGGCCCGTCCCGGCAAACGAGCAGGCCCCTCCGCTGGCAAGAGCCGCAGACCCCCATCCCACACCTCATGTAGGCCTCTTTGCTCAATTGTCCGGGGATGCCTTGCCGCAGGCATAACTCCTCGATCTTGTCCAGCATCCCCTCTGGTCCACACCCATACACCACGTCGAAGACTTCCTCGCTGAGCAGCCGCTCCGCGATATCGGTGCACAGTCCACCCTGGCCTGCGGAACAGTCCTCCGTCACCAGCACGACCTCACAGCCTGCCTTTGCGAGCCGGTCCTGGAAGAAGAGGTCGTCTCCAGTCGCTGCGCCGAGGACGGCCACCTTGCGGCGGGCATCTAAGGCGCGGCTGGCCAGGAAGGCCAGAGGCGCCACGCCGTAGCCGCCTCCCACCAGGAACAAACGCTCGCCGACGATCTCAAACCCGTGGCCGAAGGGACCGCGCAGCCAAAGGCGATCTCCGGCCTCCAGTTCATGCAATCTTCCGCTGAAGGGCCCCACCTTGGCGACGGCCAGCGTCACGGGATCGTCGTCGACCAGACTGAAGGGCTTCTCGTCGACCCCAGGCAACCAGACCATGACGAACTGTCCTGGATGGGCCGATAGCTGACCATCCAGGGTGAAGGTCTTCACATGGTCCGTCAGATGGGCAGTCTCAGCTATGCGCATCGCTTGGTGAAGCATGTGTGTGCGACGGGGCCCCCGTTCTGGAGCGCTGCTTGAGTGCCTGGCTCTCGCAGATTATAGTCCACCTGGCTCACCGTGGGTAGAGGCAGAATCTGACGACGCACGGGTGTATGAACTGGTTGCTCAGTGGTCTGATGTGTGGTCGGAAGGCATCCGAACCTTTGCGGGAGGAATTCCAACCTGGTGGGTCGACAGAGGGCCGAACATAATCACGGCTTTCAACACCCATCGGCCTGCCGGCCGGTCTCCATCACCTGTCCCAGTGAACATGAGGTCACCGGGGTGTTTGCTCTTGTTCGGCTCGGCGACTGGCACTATAATGCAATCGGTCTCCCTGCGATTCGGGCGGAGGCCTGACGGGTCGATGAGCCCCGATGGTGAACCAGTCGGCAGCTGACAAGCCAGTGGTGTGGCCATGGACCGACGACAGGAGGTGATTGATGGGCGAAGGGCTGATTTTTCTGCTCGCTGGTCCTTCAGGCGCAGGAAAGAACACGATCGTCAAGCGTGTCCTCTTCTTTTTGTCCGACCTGGAGCCGATAATCACGTACACGACACGAAAGCGCCGCGAGGATGAAGTAGAGGAGGTGGATCATCATTTCGTGACCACGGAGGAGTTCGAGCGCATGAAATCCGCTGGCGAATTGGCGGAGTCTCAGACCATATTCGGTGACCAGTACGGTTCTCGGAGAGATCGGCTGGAGTTCGCCATCGAACATGGGGTAGATCTGATCTCGGACTACGACGTGTTGGGCTCCGAGACACTCGCCAAGCTCTATCCGGATAACGTGGTTACCATTTTTGTCTGGGTCCCTCCCGAGGTGTCACGGCAGCGGCTCATCGACCGCGATGGCGAGGGCAGTCCAGAGATCGCGAAGCGGGAAGACCGTCAGGATATGGAAATGAGTCGCGCGTCCTTCTTCAAGTACGAAGTCAGCAACGTTGACCTGTGGGAGGCGGTCTGCAATGTGGTCAGTATCGTGCGCGCCGAGCGATGCCTTGCCTCTCGCAGGGGTCTGAGTTGAGGTTAGCTGGCTGATTGAGAGACCGTTGCCACTTACCCCTCCGCCAACCCCGATGTAGAAGCAGTCTGGTCGCTCACACGTTTGGCGGCAGGCGGTGCACGGACGACTTACTCGGAGGTCGAGATTCGGATGTGCGGGAGCAAGTGCCGGGACCAGGAAACGGTAGCGCTACTCGATGACTGGGGGCTCGATTGTGTGTGCTGCCACCCCTCACACCTGGTGAAGGCCCGATTGGTGGCCGGTCAGGTGACGCTGGCGCGTGAATCCCGTGATCGAATCCTGAGCCAGGACCAGATCCTATGAGAGAGGGACTGATCTTTCTACTGGTTGCTCCGTCCGGGACCGGCAAGAGCACAATCATCGATCGCGTCATCTCGGACGTGCACAACCTAGAGAGGATAGTTACCCATACGACGCGCGCCAGGCGGCCTGGTGAAGTGGAGGGGCTGGAGTACCACTTCGTGACCACGGAGGAGTTCGAACGGCTGAAAGCCGCCGGCGATCTGGCGGAGTGGCAGGCTTTCTACGGCCATCAGTACGGCTCGTCTCGGCGTCGGCTGGACATCGCCATCGCTCGAGGGCTAGATCTGATCGGGGCCTACGACGTGTTGGGCTCGCTGGAATTGACTGACAAGTACCCGCGGAACGTGGTGACCATCTTCATTTTGCCTCCGTCGGTGGAGGAATTGCGCCGTCGGCTCGTCCGACGGTATGGTGAGCACACCGACGAGGGCCGGGTGCGCTTGGAGCGTCTGGAGATGGAGATGAGTCACGCCTACTCTTTCAAATACGTGGTCAGTAACGTTGACCTGCGAGAGGCGGTGAGAGACGTGTCCGGAATAGTGCGCGCAGAGCGGCTCCTGACCGCTCGCTGGCCTCAGACGTGAGGGCCGCTGCGCCGAGTGAACGGGACCGGGCCCTCGAGAGGGCGGAATCGGTGATACTGCTTCAAACTGAGGCCTCTGGCGCCCTTTGAGTTCATCGCCATCGACTACGAGTGGTCGGGAGAAACGCACGAATTGCACCGGTTCGACTAATTGCACTAGCCTGGCACCGGTCGTGGATGGAGTACACGCCTGTGGCGGGTCCTGGGCCTCGTGCATTCGCCCCTGATGCTGGGTGTTTGCGATGGATAACGGTGAAAACGATAGATCAAGGTCAACCTCCGAACCTGGGCTTTCCCAGTGGGGCTCGCGCCCAGGAGCATCGGAGATGCTCAGCCTGCTGGGGAGCCGCTATCCTCAGGTGGAGATCCCTGGCAGTGTGCTCTCATACGTCAGGGAGCAGGAGTCCAACGGGCATCGGATACGCAGGGGCGATACCGCAGAGCCGCTGAACAGCTATCTCCAGCGCATAGGGGTCCACCAGGACATCGTGTCCAGGGTCTTGGACGGCGACTCCAGACTCGTTTCAGAACTGAGTTACCCGTCACTTCTTCAAAGGCCCCTGGATGTCCTGCGTACCAGGCTGGAGGAGCACTTCGCGGCGGTCTTCGTGCTCCTGCAGGCGGTCTTGGACAGCGAGGTGCTGACCGGCTTCAACCGACATGGCATCGATCACTTGAGGTCGGTCAGCGACAGGATGCTAAGACTGATCAGGGCCGGCGAGCTGGAGCCGGCGCGCGAAGAATTGGTGGAGAAGGAAGCCATCATCGCGGGCTATCTTCACGACAGCGGCAACCTCATTTCCCGCCAGTACCATGGTGCGTATGGGGTCTACCTGATGACCCAGTTCTTCTCCCAGGTGCACCGGGACGAAGAAACCCTCTCCAGCTTTTTGCGTGTGCTGGAGGCGGTCCTGTTCCACGAGGTGGAGATAGGCCTGAGGCTACCTTCCCTGGCCGGCCTGGAGCCGGCGACTCTCAGCCTGATCATTGCCGACAAGACGGACGTGAGTGCGAGGCGGGTGAGTGCCAAGTCCAACGTCCCCGAGGCTATCCGCGACGCTCACACGCTTGTCAATCTGCTGACAGTTGACTCGCAAATCGGCTGCCGGGGGAAGGAGTTTTCATGGGAGCTTCACTTCAGTCCACGGGCCGAGGCCGATGAGGCTGCCCGTTTCCCTCACTTGCTGAAGGCTTCGGAGAGGGTCTGGGTGCCGCAGATATGGCAGCGGCTATACCGGGAGCACAACGTGGAGTACCTCTTCGTCTTCCACGGTACCTTCTTGAAGCTCTACCTGGCCAGGCTCCTCTACGCCATCCGCGCTGTGTTCGAGCTGTATCCTCAGGTTCAGGGATTCAGATTGATCGTTGACGACGTAGAGCGGGGGATCAGCTTGAGCAGGGTGTTTGGCCGCGAGGACTACGAAGAGAAGATCGCTCTCATTGGCAAGAACCTGTTCAAAGAGAACTGGGAGGACACCTACCTCTATCAGTCTCTGGCGCAGGTATGAGCGACGCCTCGCAGCTCCGCCACACTGCCATAGCCTTCCTCGGCCATGAGGTCTTTCATCTCGTCCAGGATCGCGCTGAAGACGTCTGACCCCCGGTAGCGCACCGCCGAGCCAACACCCACGGCAGTGGCACCAGCCATGATCATCTCCAGGGCATCGCGACCGTCGCTTACACCCCCCATGCCGACGACGGGGATCTCTACCGCGTGGCAAATATCGTACACGCAGCGCACGGCGATGGGGCGGATGGCCGGACCTGACACACCTCCCACCTTGTTGGACAGGACAGGCTTCCCCGCATGGATGTCGATGATCATTCCCGGGCCCAGCGTGTTGATGGCGGCGATGGCGTCGGCCCCGGCGTGTTCCACGCTTCTGGCAATGGTGGCTATGTCTGTCACGTTGGGGCTGAGCTTGACGATGAGGGGAATGGAGGTCACCTGCTTCACAGCGGCCGTGACTCGGGCTGCGTCACCAGCGTCACAGGCGAAGGGTCGTCCCATCTCCGTGGCTACGTTGGGACAGGAGATGTTCAGTTCGATGAAGTCCGGCGCGGCCTCTGCAACCTTCCGCGCAACCTGGGCAAAACCCTCCACCGTCTCGGCGAAGATACTGGCTGCGAGGGGCACGCCGAGCTGGGTGAGCAACTTCTTGGCATCTTCGATGACTGGGACCTCTTCGTCAACACCAGGATTGGCCAGCCCCACCGCATTGATGAGGCCGTGACACCAGTCCAGCACCGTGGGATTGGGATGACCCGCCCTGGGGGATGGCCCGCAGGACTTGGTGGTCACCATGCCGGCGCCGCTCTTCGCCACGCGCGCCAGAAGTTCAGCTCCAGTACCCAGGACACCAGCGGCCAGGACGAGGGGGTTGCGCAGGCGGACTCCGCAGAGCTCCACCGAGAGGTCAGGATCAGCCATTCTGCTGGTCACCTGCCAGGAAAGCCAGGACCTCGTCCCGCTGCTCGAGGGATATGCGCCCGTGCTCGGTGAGGATGGTCAGCATCTCCCTCAGCCCTAGCACAGCATGGAGCCTGTGGCCTTGTTCCGCCAACTCCTCCGCGCCGCCCTGCTCTCGATCCACCAGCACCACAACGTCCTCCACCCGCACCCCCGCCTGTTCGAGAGGCGAGATAGCTCCGAGCTTGCTGCCACCGGTGGTGATGAGATCGTCTAGGACAACCACTCTCTCACCCTGCTCGAAGTGTCCCTCAATCCCCTTCCTTGTGCCGTAGCCCTTGACCTCCTTGCGAGGGTAAACCAGGGGCACATCCATCTCCAGTGACACCGCGGTGCCGATGGGCAGCGCCGCGTAGGGGATAGCGGCCAGGCGGTCAAAGCTCAGCGTGCGGAGGATCTCCACATACGCCCGAGCTGCTTTTCTCAAGAGTGCAGGACTAGATACCAGAAGGCGGAGGTCCAAGTAGATGGGCGAGCGTTGACCTGAGACCAGGGTGAATTCACCGAAGCGGATGCATCCCAGATTGTGAAGAGCCAGAGTGAGGTCCTCTTTGGTTGTCAGAAGTGTTGCCGGGCCAACACGTGTTGACACCGTGCGTCGCCCCTGATTGATGCGGTCGCGCAACTCCATTGCCGCGTCGTGGGGATCGGGAGCATAGATGATGCTGCGCGAGGCGTTGAGAATCAAGCCGTGGCCCTGGCTGTTCAAACCGGCGGCGAGAGCTACCTCCAGGTCGCCGCCCTGAGCCCCAATCCCCGGCACCAGGATCCACGATTGCGGAGCCAACTCTCGTATCTGGCGCAGCGCTTTGGGATAGGTGGCTCCCACCACCAGGGCCGCGCCCCATTCCAGGGCTTTGCGGGCCACAATCTCGTGCAGGGGCTGGCCACGGAAGCGCAGGTTCTGGAAGTCACGGGCGCCTGGGTTGGAGGTATGGCACAACAGGAAGACGGCCTTGTCATCGTACGCCAGGAAAGGCTCCACAGCGTCGTAGCCGAGGTAAGGGTTCACCGTGACGGCGTCCGCTCCCCATACTTCGAAGGCCGCCGTGGCGTAGGCTCGAGCGGTGGACCCGATGTCCCCTCTCTTCGCGTCAAGGATGACGGGTATCTCATCGGGGATGTATTCTATGGTGGCCTTGAGCGCTTCCATCCCGTGGAGACCGGCGGCCTCATAGAAGGCGATATTGGGCTTGTAGGCGCAGACCAGGTCCTGTGTGGCATCAACGATCCGCTTGTTGAAAGCAAAGATGGGACTCGCTTCCCCGAGTAGGGGAGGGGAGAACCGGGAGGGATCTGGGTCCAGTCCCACGCACAGGAGACTGTCGTTCACGTCTATCCGTGCCATCAGCTTCTGGAAGAAACCCATCTGACCTCCCTCATTGGCGACCGTGGTAGCGGGGGCCTAGGCCTTGCCCAGAACCGCGGCCAACAGGGCCATGCGGATATACATACCGTTCTCCATCTGCCGGAAATAGGCCGCTCGGGGGTCGGTATCAAGGTGATAGCTGATCTCCCCCACGCGAGGCAGGGGATGCATCACGATCATCTTGTCCTTGGCCTGTTCCATCAACTCCGGCGTGATGACGTACAAGTCACTGACCTCCTCGTACTGCGCCAGGTCGGCGAAGCGCTCTTTCTGCACTCGAGTAACATAGAGCACATCCACATCAGAGATGATCTCGGCCACGTCGTAGGTTTCGGTCACAGGCAGACCATGATCCCTGATGTCGTTCATTACGTCCAGAGGAAGTCGCAGAATCTCTGGAGAGACGAAGTTGAAGCGCACGTCGTATAGACAGAGGAGCCTGGCTAACGAGTGGACTGTACGCCCATTTCTCAGGTCACCCACCATGCCTATGTTGAGTCCGTCGATGTCCCCCAGTTCTTCCTCGATGGTGAACATGTCTAGAAGGGCCTGTGTGGGATGCTCGCCCACACCATCACCGCCATTGATGACGGGCTTTCGGGCGTAGTCCGCCGATATCTGTGCGGAGCCCATCTCAGGGTGTCTGATGACTATGACGTCGGCGTAGGATTCCAGGGTGCGGATAGTGTCTGGCAGGGACTCTCCCTTGGAGACGCTGGAGAACTGCACGCCTTGCGTGATGGGGATGACGGTGCCTCCCAGGCGGGACATCGCCGCGATGAAAGAGGAGCTGGTGCGGGTGCTCGGTTCGTAGAAGAGACAGGCGAGCACGGCCCCCCTCAAGAGGTCTGTCGAACCTTGGCTCTTGACGATGGCCCGCATCTCTTCGGCCACTCTGAAGATGTGCTCCAGGTTCTCGCGGCTAAACTGGGATACAGAGATGATATCCTGTCCGGCAAAGCCCTGGTCGAGCTTCGGAGCAGTGTATGCCTTCTTTCTGGAGTTGTTGGGGGTAGGCCTCTTCTCGTGTGGCGTCATAATCCCTCCTTGGTATCGGTGTGGGCCGCTGTGTAGGCATGAGCGCGAGGCGCGGCAGACGACCTCGAGAGGGGGCAGATGCGCATCGGGGCGCAGTACCACACAAAAACAGGACTCCCAAGGGGAGTCCTGTTTCTCTGCACGGTCGTGCTTGCGCCATGTGGATAGCTACCGGCGGCCATGTTCTGCATTCCTGAATCTATATTATACTACAGAATTGCTCCAGACGTCAACTCGGAGCCCTCGGCACCGGACCTGCGGACGCCCGTTGCGTGCCGCTCTGCCAAGACGCAGGTTTCTCGGGAACCAGATCTCCTCTGACGCGCCCGACACTGAGTGCTGGCTCACCGATGTGCGGAGGGTTCGATTCACCTCGCCGCGCTTATGTCCACTCCCGATGCCTGCGGCCTGGAGCATTCCTCAGATAGTGTAGAGTTCTATCAGGCGCTTCTCGGCTTCTCCCTCGATCCGGGCCACGACCTCCACGTAGGGCGCGATGCTGGAGGTGCTGAGTTTGCGCTTGAGTAGCTCGTCGACCTGGAAGATGCCCGCTGAGTTGCTCATCGTGATCTCAACCCGTACCGGTTTCTCGACGCCCGGCGCCAGACGTACGCGATCGACCGCGGCGGCCGATACCGAATGGATGTTGGTGGCGCCGGCCTCAAAGGGGATGCGCGACCGACCCCTGGTCATGTCCAGGGCGTCGGCGACCTTGACTATTCCAGCCTCGATGGTCAGACAGCTCTGGTCCCCATGATGGGCGCTGATGGCGTGAAGGATCTCCGAGACCATGATGGTGCGCGCCGTCAGGTCATATAGACCATCCAGCAGCTCTCTGGTCTTGAGATTCGCCAGACCGATGGAATATAACTCATGGTTGTCCCTGTGGACGGAGATGCCCAGGTCGTGCAAGCAGGCCGCGAGAACGACGATGACTTCGGCGTCCTCCACGGTGAGATCGTAGTCCACCACGACGTTCATCTGCACGCCAGCATCATTCAGCATTCTCAGGATCTTCAGTGCCATGTTGGAAACGATCTTGATGTGCACCTGACCATGATCCGGATAGTGCATACGGTCAACGGAGTTTATGTTCGCACAGCGCCACAGTTGCAGCAGTTCCGCGTCCTTGTTGATGCGCTCCACGACATCGCTGAGTCGCTGGTTGTGACCGACGGGAACCTTGAACAGCATAGCACACCCCCTTCGAAACGGTGCCTCTTGGGAGATTCTTCCCCTGGAGGACAGCCCGATGGTACGTTGACAGGGCAGCAGCGCACGGCGTACAACGTGGGCCATACGCGACCTGGATTATACGAACGGTGGTGTGGCATTACAACACCACGGTTCGTAGGCCGCGAATGGCGTCAGAGCGCCAACAGTTGCCTGCGCCTCTGTTCCGTGGACGGTGGCCAGGGCCTGCAACCGGCAACGTGAACGTCGTCCTCCCGGCAGGGATGCCCGATTTGACATCCTGGGAGGGGGTGATATAATAGGTTGTATTCTGCCAGGAATACCTCTCCGTTCGAACCACGTTCGGAGGTGAAAGGGAGAAAATATGGAGAAATGGCATCTCGAATCGCCTCTCTTTTCAGCCCTGACGGAGCAAGAGAGGCGCAGCATCACCGCCGAGATGCAGCCTTAGTTCTGCCAGAAGGGGCAGAGCATCGTCTTAGAG
>JBAVWD010000518.1:0-2488 GCA_049697655.1 Anaerolineae bacterium
GGGCCATGCTGGTCGGCCTGGCGGATCAGGGAGGCCTGGCTATGGAGAACGCGCGTCTCTTCGAGGAAACACGGCGCAGGGAAGCCCAACTGGCAGCGCTTCACGACGTCTCTCTTGAGATAGCCAGCGAGTTGGACCTCACAGTCCTGCTGAAAGCCGTAGCCCAGGGAGCCATCGACCTGCTCGGGGGACCGAGAGGGGGCCTGTACCTCTACCGTCCGGAAAGACAAGAACTGGAAACGGTGGTGCATCTGGGCTCGGAGCATGACTACCTAGGCACCACACTGCGCCTCGGGGAGGGCGCATGCGGAAGGGCGGCCCAGACTGGGCAGCCCCTGGTGGTGGTGGACTACGCCAACTGGGAGGGCAGGTCCGTCAAATTCGAGGACGAGGGCAACTTCAATGTCCTGGCCGTCCCCATCAGGCACGGTGATTCAGTCTTGGGAGCGCTGTACGTCGATGACCCGGACCTGGAAAGGAGATTCGATGAGGCAGACATTCGCCTCGCGACCATGTTCGCCAATCAGGCTGCCATCGCCATAGAAAACGCGCGGCTTCACCAGCAACAGCAACAACGAGCACAGGAATTGACAGCTCTGCACGAAACATCCCTGGACATTACCCGCCACCTGGATCTGGATAGCCTGCTGGCGGCCGTTATCGCCCGAGCCACCAGGTTGCTGGACGCTCCATCGGGCGATGTCTTCCTCTATCGCCACGATTCAGACGACCTGAAAAGCGTTGCCTCTCTGGGGATGTCACCGCAGCTTCAGGGGACAGCACTGAAACCGGGCGAGGGACTGGCAGGCAAGGTATTCCAGACCGGCAAGCCACTGGCGGTGGAGGACTATGAGGCCTGGGACGGGCGCTCAGCGCAGTACGCCGGCTACGGCTTCTCTCGCGCCCTCGGGGCGCCACTGCGCTACGGAACGCGCTCAGTTGGCGTGCTGGTCGTAGATAGGCCAGCGGACGCGCCGCGCTTCACAGAGAGGGATGCAAACCTCCTGACCCTTTTCGCCGATCAGGCAGCCATCGCTATAGAAAACGCCCAGCTCCTCAATGCCGTCGCGAAGCACAAAGAGAATCTGCAAGGATTGTCCTCGCGGCTCATTGACGCCCAGGAGCAAGAGAGAAAGAGGATCGCGCAGGAGTTGCACGACGAGATGGGGCAGGCCCTGACCGCGATGAGTATCAATCTGTCGGCCATAGACAAGCAGTTGGGTGCGGCGCTTGACCCCGAGACTGCACAGAGGCTGGCGGAGACGGATTCCCTCATCACCCGGACCCTGGAGCAGATGCGAGAATTGGCCCTCGACCTGCGCCCGTCTATGCTCGACGATCTCGGCCTGCTGCCGGCGCTGCGGTGGTACGTCAAGAGATACGAGAATAGGACAGGTATCCTGGTCGGCCTGGAAGCGGTTGGTCTGGAGTTGAGACTGCCCGAGCAGATCGAGACCGTCATCTACCGGATGGTGCAGGAGGCTCTGACCAACGTCGCGAGGCACGCCCGGGCCAATCGGGTGGACATCCGTCTCCAGCGGCGGGACTCCATCGTCCAGGCGTTCATCGAGGACGACGGTTCAGGTTTCGATCCGGCGGAGGTCGCAGACCGAGAAGCCCAAGAACGTGGTGTTGGCCTGGTGGGAATGCGGGAGAGAATAGCCGCTGTAGGAGGCAGCCTGGAGATCAAGTCGCACCCAGGCAAGGGGACTCGCCTGACCATCGAGCTACCGTTGCCCTAGAGACTGTGGAGAAGGAGACCATGACTGGCTGCCGCCGGACTCCCATGCCCTCGCCGACCTCCCTCGCCGTCGGGGGCCTCTCTCGCTGCCGCCGGACTCCCTCGCCGTTGCCAGCCTCCCTCGCTGTCGCCGGACTCCCTCGCCGTTGCCGGCCTCCCTCCCTGCCGCCGGATTTCCCATCCGGCGAGCCACAGCGGTGCGCCACGGTTCTCGGTCCAACAGCGCACGGCGGGATTACAAATCCCGCCTCAGCACGACAGGACTCACCTGCGCTTAGATTGAAGGAGAGATGGAACATGAGGAAGACAAGGGTGTTGCTCGCAGAGGATCACACCATCGTCAGGAAGGGCCTTCGCTCGCTTCTAGAAGCACAGACAGGCATAGAGGTCATCGGAGAGGCCGAAGATGGTAGGGAGGCTATGCTCCAGGTTGAACAGCAGCGACCCGATATCGTGTTGATGGATATCAGCATGCCTGGCCTCAACGGCCTGGAGGCGACGCGCCAGATCAAGAAGCGCTTCCCCGAGGTCAAGGTCCTGATCTTGACGGTCCACAGCGACGAGGAGTACATCCGGCAGATCTTGCGGGCTGGAGCCTCCGGGTATCTGGTCAAGCAGGCCGCGCCCCACGAGCTGATCTCTGCCATCGAGGCCATCCAGCGTGGAGAATCCTACCTCAGCCCGTCGGTATCCAAGAAGGTGGTGCAAGAGTACGTGCAGCACGCTGCTGGCTCGACAGAGGAGGAC
>JBAVWD010000519.1:0-2159 GCA_049697655.1 Anaerolineae bacterium
GAACACCCATCCATCTTCTGGCACACCCTCTCTCAGGAGAGCACAGCGCTGAACATCTTCGAGTTCGAGGAGGGCGAGGCCGGGGTCGTGCTGATGGGGAGTCTGGAGCACTTTGGGGAGGAAAGCCCGACGTACCCGCTGACGCGCCTTATGCGGTGCGGCAGCATGGGTCCTCCCTGAGGCACCGATCAAGCGCTCCATTTTGTCTAGGCGTATCAGGAGACGATTCAACGTCAAGTGGTTGCCACAAATGAACGAGCTACCCGGCGCGCAGACGGAATCGCACGAAGCATCGCTGGAGGCGAAGCTCGCCGAACTGAAGAGGGTTGTCCGTGAGATGGGCAAGGTGGTAGTGGCCTACTCCGGAGGGACCGACAGCACGTTGCTGCTCAAGGTGGCCCACGACGAACTGGGGGATAGCGCCATCGCCATCACCGCCGTCAGCCCCAGCACTTCCAGTGACGAACTGGAGAGCGCCACCAGAATGGCCCAGGAGATAGGGGCACAGCACCTCCTCATCGCCAGTGATGAACTGGACAACCCAAACTACGTAGCCAACTCGCCGGATCGGTGCTATCACTGCAAGCACCTGAGCTTCGGCAGGCTCGTGGAGCTGGCTCGAGAGAAAGGCTTCTCCTATGTGGCCGATGGCTCTAATATCGACGACTTGGGAGACCACAGGCCCGGCATGAGGGCCTCCCGCGAACTTGGTGTTCGCAGCCCGCTCATCGAAGCCGGCCTAGGCAAGACGGACATCCGCGCCCTGAGCCGGCATCTGGGGCTCCCTACCTGGAACAAGCCTTCGGCAGCCTGCCTGGCCAGCCGCATCCCCTACGGAACGCCTATTACGCTGGAGCGGCTAAGACAGATCGATCATGCCGAACAGATCCTCCACAGCCTCGGTATCTCTCAAGTCCGAGTTCGGCTCCACGGAGACGTAGCCCGCATAGAAGTGGAACCGCACAGTCTGCCCCTTCTTCTGGACAACCGGTTGGCCATCGTGCGCAAGCTCCGAGGACTGGGGTTCTCCTACGTCACCGCCGACCTGGAAGGATATCGCACGGGCAGTCTGAACGAGACTCTCACCGATGAAAACCATGGATGATCGACTCAAGACACTTCTGGAGGACGTCAAAGCCGGGAGGCTGGAGACTGACGAAGCGCTTGCCCTTCTGCGCGACCTGCCCTATCAAGACCTGGGCTACGCACTGCTCGATCACCATCGGGGGCTGCGGAAAGGCTTTCCCGAGGTGGTCTTCTGCCAGGGCAAGACGCCCAGCCAGGTGGCGGAGCTGCTGTCGGAACTGTCCAGGCGGCACGATCATGTCATGGCCACCCGGGCCAATGAGGAGACGTGCAGAGCGGTACAGGAGGCCATACCGGAGGCCACCTATCACGCTCAGGCACGCATCATCGTGGTGGATGCAGCATCGGGGGAACCACGCCCCGAGACGGAAGACCGCGGCTACGTTCTGGTGATCAGCGCGGGGACCTCTGACATACCTGTCGCTGAGGAGGCAGCGGTCACCCTGGAGGTCCTGGGGAGCCCGGTTCAGAGGCTGTACGACGTGGGCGTGGCAGGCCTTCATCGCCTCCTGGACAGGCGGGAGAGTCTCTTCAAGGCCAAGGTCATCATCGCTGTCGCCGGTATGGAGGGGGCACTGGCCAGCGTTGTGGGAGGCCTGGTATCCTGTCCTGTGATCGCTGTGCCCACCAGCGTGGGTTACGGGGCAAGCTTCAACGGCCTTGCTCCTCTGCTCACCATGCTCAACTGTTGCGCGCCCGGAGTGGCGGTGGTCAACGTAGACAACGGCTTCGGCGCTGGCTATTTTGCTCATACCATCATGGACCTGGCAGGAGAGAGATGAAGCTCGCCTACTTCGACTGTTTCGCCGGCATCAGCGGCGACATGATCCTGGGCGCACTCATCGATGCCGGTCTGGACCTCGGAGAGTTCCAAAATGCTCTTCGGGGCCTCCGCCTGTCCGGGTACGAACTCCAGGTGGAGAAGGCACAGAAAGGGGTGATCCAGGCCACGGACGTGCAGGTGCAAGTGAGTGACGGCAGCACCTCGCGCACGTTGGCCGACATCGAGGCTGTCATCACAGAAAGTGAGCTGCCCGAGAGGGTCAGGCGACGCAGCATTAGCATCTTCCAGC
>JBAVWD010000520.1:0-1873 GCA_049697655.1 Anaerolineae bacterium
CCACTAGTCTGAAGGGGCCGTTGCTCACCAGGTTCTCCAACTCGGTCCAGGCCGTCCCCTGCGCCTCCACCACATGCCGCGGCACCGGGAAAGTGGTCCACAGGCACAAGAGATAGGGAAGGTAGCCCGTCGGCCCCTCGAGCTCCACGACAAGGGTGTCTTCGTCCACGGCCCGCACACCTATCAGGTCTGGGTCGGATACGTGACCCTCATGGTAGGCCCTCGCCTCCTTGATGTCATACAGCAGGTTTGCCTCTTGGGTGCTTGCGGCCGGATTCAACACCCGCTTCCAGGCAAATTCGAAATCCCCTGCTGTCACCCGAACCCCATCGCTCCAGCGCACGTCGTCCCGCAGGTGGAAGATGTACCTGCGACCCTCATCCAGCATCTCCCAACTCCGGGCCACATCAGGCACGACCCCCATCTCCGGGCTCAACTCCACCAGCCCGCTGAAGAGCTGGTCTACCACCACAGCCGAGAAGTTGTCGCCCGCCAGGCCTGGATCCAAGGTCGGTGGTTCGCCTACGCCCACTCTCAGGCCATGAGGGGCAGGCAGGAGCCGCTCAGGGGGTTCAGCCTTCATCGCCTGCTCCCACAGGAGAAAACCTTCCTCGTAAGCCTGGCGTGCTGCCTGGAACTCGAAGGCGTTTTGATAGGTCAGGCCCAGTTTCATCGAAGTTCGCGCAGCGCGTTCGATTTCACCCGCTTCCTTCAGCAGTTCCAGCGCCTGCCGGTAACTGTCTATGGCTTCTTGGTGGACATATAGCGCCCGCGCGCGATCGCCCGCGCTCAGCAGATACTCTGTCGCCTTCTCGGCGTTCCCCGCTTGACCGTAGTGATAGGCCAGGGCTTCGAAGCTGTCCGGGTGCCGGGCCTCAATGGCGGCCGCGGCCAAGCCGTGCAGCCGCCGCCGTTGCAAGGTGCGCAACCCCTCGACCAACGTGGTTGGGATTAGCCGGTGGAGGAAGGCAAAGGTGCCCCCTCCCTCGGTGCTCACCTCTTCGATCAGTTGAGCCCGCTCGGCCCTTTCCAAGGCATCAAGGAGCGTGTCTTCGTCGAGCTCGCTGGCGAGGGCCAGGGTATCGAAATCGAACTCGTGCCCAAGGACCGCGGCCAGATGCAGGGTCTCCTGCGAATCGGCAGGCAGCTTCCCCACCCGGGATTGGATCGCCACCCGCACGCTCTGAGGGATTCCCAGCTCAGCCATCTTCGGACGGTGCCAGCGGCCGTCTTCATAGTACAGCTTCCCGCTTTCCACCAGGTCCTTCACGACCTCTTCAATGAAGAAGGGGTTACCTTCGGTTTCGCGGTAGATGCCCTCCAGGAATTCCGGTGTGATCTCCTCGGCAAACAAGACCGCCAGTAGCTCCCTGGTCTCCTCGCGCCCCAGCCGACCAAGTTTGAGCCGAGTGGCCAGCCGCTCGCGATCTAGATCCACGAGCACCTCCTGCAGAGGCCGGGCCTGATCCAGTTCCACCTCACGGTACGTGGCCACGATCATCATCCGCTGTCGCCGGGTATGTCTGGCTAGATGCCGCAAGAGGGACAATGTCCCACTGTCCGCCCAATGAGCGTCCTCGAGAACCATCAGCAAGGGGGCACTACCGCTGAGCAAGGTGTGGAAGATGAGCAAGTTATCAAAGAGGCGCTGCCGCTCTGCTTCGGGATCGGCCGGAGGGTTGTCTGGGAGGCCGGGGTAGCGAGCGCTCAACTCTGGGGCGAGGGTGAGTAGATCGGCCAGCACAAAGTTAGGCAAGCCAAGTCTCTCCACAAGTCCGTTTCCGAGCACCTCGCGTATGATCTGTCTGAAAGAGCCGTAGGGTCCTCCACCTTCAGCGTAGCTGAAACCAACCAGTGCCTGGCCCCCTGATAC
>JBAVWD010000521.1:0-2919 GCA_049697655.1 Anaerolineae bacterium
GAATCACGTTCCGCGGGGCCTCGTAGATACCACTGTTCCTACCGAGGTCGCAAGGGTCATGGTAGGTGACACTCCGTGAGAATTCGCCCAGTCGGAGACGGTCCTGAGCAAGGAGCTCCTCCAGGAGGTGGGCCATGTGCAATACCTCGAAGCCCAGGGGCTGGCCAATAATCTGGGGATACTGGTGGAGCCAGGTGTGGTAGCAGGAGGGACAACCGGCCACCAGTCTCCGGGCTCCCATGGCCCTCACCGCCTCCACATTGTGCCTCACCAGCTCTGTCACCGCGTCTCCCATGCCGGCGATGATCAAAGGGTACCCACAGCACCACTCCTCGCTGCCCAACAAGGCAAAATCAAGGCCAGCCCTCTCCATGACGGTCACGGCGGCCTGAGGAATGCCGTAAGTCTGAGGGTAGAAGGACGGCGTGCAACCCACGAAGTAGACCGTCTCCGCTGTCTTTTTGCCCCGCACTCCAGCAGGAGTCTCCTCGAGGTTCTCACTCCAAATCAGCCGCTGCTCATTGTCATCGCCGGATATGTTATACCTGCTGGTCACCATCTCGCGCAGCGTATCGAACTGCTGGGGATAGCGGCCTCTTCGCACCATCTCCTCTCGGGCCGCCAACCAGAGCGAACGGGTGTCTATACCTACCGGACAGACCTCGCCGCATCGCGCGCACAACGTGCAGTCGTAGTAGCCCTTGGAGAGATGCTGGAGAGTCTCTTGAGCAGGCTCAACCGGCCCTCGGAGGCTGGCGCGAAGGCCGAATTGTTTCCTTACCAGCGACTTGAGGCCCTGGATTTTCTCCCTAGGCCAGGCGACGGGATCATCTATCTCAGGACAGTTGGAACACCATTCTATGCACAGACCGCAACGTGTGCAGGCGTCCAGTTCGATCAGTTGTCTCACGCTGAGCTTGTCCAAACCCATGAATGGCTATTCCTTCTCCCTGGACAGGCCCCTTATGGTCAGCAGCATCGGCCCTGTCAGCATGTGGAAGAACTTGCTGAAGGGCAGGTAGGCGACGAAGGCAGCGACGAGCGCGGCATGCAGCCACCACAGGTAGGGGTATACGGATGCCCAACTGACCGGGACCAGGCGAAGCGCCAGAGAAACGACATAGCCACCGAAGGAGTAGATGGCCTGTTCCGGCGGTATCTCAGTGACGATCAGCCGAGCGCCCTCCACGATGAAACCAAAGGCGAATATGGAGCCGAGGAGCGCTGTGATGGCCACATCGCCAACAGTGGTAAACTCCCTCATCTGCTTGTCGAAAGCCCGACGCACCAGCGCCAAGATGGCGCCGATAATCACCAGCAGGGCCAGGAAATCGTACAGAAAGGCGACCGGCGGCGCGTTCTTGTCCACCAAGGTCTGCGTCAGGGGGGCTGTGGGCCAGAACCTGGCGGCGCACCACGTGAAGATGCCCAGCAGGAAGCGCCCCAGGAACGGCCAGAGGATGAGGGCGTGCATGAACCAGCGGCTCACGCTCTCTCGTAGCGTACGCCGCAGGAGAATGCCGTCCAGGACGAGGTACTTGAGCAAGGTGAATAGCCGACGCGAGAAGACGACGCGGCAGGCGTCGCCCATGATATAGGATAGCTTCTCCCCCATGGAGAGATCCGTTCTGCCGTGCACCGTGCCCCTTAGCCAGATGGACGAGGCAAAGGCCATCCCGAGACAGAAGAGCAGTAGCGCTGGGGCTGACACCCAGTCCGTGCGCAAGGGTGACGTCGGGTTGCCCAGATGTCCGGCGTACAGCACCGGTGACGCATCGTGGCAGGCGAAGCAGAGCAGGCCCTTTGGTGGCAGGGCCGCGGTGGCAGCCCCTACCTGATTGCCCGGGGCATGGCAGCGTCCACAGTCCACAGGGATCGTCATCTGATGGCTGGTCTTGTCCAGCACGTTCCCCTGCTCGTCCAGGGCGCTCAGTTCCACCAGGCCGCTCGCGTCATTGCTGGTCACCACATCTCGCTCGAAATGACAGGCGCTGCACTCCACCGACAGGTGTGCATCCCCGGTGGCGATATGCTGAGAGAGATTGTGGTGGCAATCGCTGCAGGCCAGTGATTCCAGTTCCTGGTGAGGGGAATGGGCTACTGTGCTGTGGCACTGGATGCAGGCCACGTGACCGTGTCTCGTCTGGGTGTAGGCCTCTTCCTCGACCTGGAGAGGGACAGTCTTCCCGTCCAGTTCCTGGGAGAGGCCAGGTTCTTCGTGGCATTCCAGGCAGAGGGCATTGGCGGCTTGCACTCCTGCCACGGTCTCTACGTTGGGCTGCCTGTGGCATGCCCAGCACTGTTCTGGCCCCGGTTCCTGGGCCAGAGCGGAGCCGGCGGGGATCAGCAGCAGAACGGCGAAGCTCAGCGCGCAGATGGAGACCAACCTGATCCTCACTTCACCCTTGCCTCCTCCCTCAGGGTGGGATCCTCCTGCATGCGTTCCCACTCCAACCCATGATCCGTCTGGAGTTCCTCTTCGCTGACCTTGCCGGTGAAGATAGACGTGTCCACGGGGAACTTCTCCGCCCGCAGGTGAGTGTTGAACATGTGAACCACGAAGATGAAGCCCACGGCTAGCACCGCTTCGTCGCTATGCATGATCTGGGCGATGTTAATCACTACGCCCGGGAGGAAGCGCGTGGCCAACACCGGGAACCAGAGGACCAGCCCTGACAGCCCGATCATCAGTACTCCCCAGAAAACGGCCAAATAGTCGAACTTCTCCCAGTACGTGAACCGGTCAAACTTGGGACGCGGTCTGCGGCCAATGAAATAGAGGGAATGATTCCACAAGTCCACGATGTCCTGAGGTCGCGGGAGCATGGAGGGACCGCGGAACACCTGCGCTTTGTGTTTGGCAAGGTAGTAGATGATGAACATCAGATGGAGCACGCAGTAGAAGGCGATGATGACCGC
>JBAVWD010000522.1:0-4212 GCA_049697655.1 Anaerolineae bacterium
TCTACAACCTGGTTGCCCGCGCGAGCGGGGGCCTGGAAGTTGAGCTCACAGAAGCGCGCCAGCCCCGCGGCACACGGAGAGACAGCTAGCAGGCGGTAGTTGCTGGGGGCCTAGATCAAGACCTCGCCGTCCACGTCCTGGGGTATGGGCACACCCATCAGTTGGAGTATGGTGGGCATCACGTCCACGATGGCCACTTCCTCTTTGGCGATCTCCTGCCCGCGGATACACAGCATGGCGTCATCATAGGTGTGAGCACCGGTGATGACTCCCCTGTCGGTGAGCACGTCCTTCTTGATCGAGCCTTTGAGGTCGTACCCTCTGTGGGGCATGGCCACGAGGTCTGGCGCCTGAGGGAAGCATTCCCCGGCGTAGATCTCCTCTCTGCGGTAGACCCTCTCGATCATCGGTTCGCCGCTGTCGGGGTCTGTCAGGCCGGACAGAGACTCCACCAGCTGGTTCCTCAAGGTCTCGTACTCCTTCCCGGGGTCCACGCTGCCCAGGGGCTCCCGGTCGCGCAGGTTGATGAAGATGCGCCCGGGATCCATGCTGTAGGCTTTGGACTCGGGGTGGATGTCCGCCAGTGACTCGGGGGGATCCTTGGTGAAGCTCAGCCAGCCGTGGTCCTCCAGCCAGCGGTTGATGAAGACCTCCTTCTTCATCAAGGTGAAGCCATGGTCGGACATCACTACCAGGGTTGTGTCTTCCGCCAGCCGGTCATAGAGCCTGCCGAGAAGGGCGTCGAGCTTGTGGTAAAGCTTCAGGAAAGCGGGGGCATACTTCGGATCGTCTTGTTCCATCTCCTCCCACAGGAAGTGGTGCAAGCGGTCGGTCTCCATGATCTGGAGCATGAAGAAGTCCCACTCCTCCCTCTCCATGAAGTAGTTCATGGCCTCCTCACGCTTTTCGAGGGTGTAGTAGAGATCCTCCAGGAACTTGTCTCTATCCTCCCTGGCCTGCCAGGGGTCGACGTCCAGTCGATAGCCCATGCTCTTCAATTGCTCCCCAACATACGGCGGATAGGTCGCCTTCTCCAGCTTGGGGGACAGAAAGCAGCCCACCAGGATGCCATTAACCTCTCGGGGAGGGTAGGTGACGGGGACATTCATCACCACCACACGCCTGCCGTGCCTACTCAGGATCTCCCACAACGTCTCGGACTGCATGGTCTTGGAGTTGGGGATGTAGGTATCGTAGGAATTAGGATGGTGATCCAGGAAGCCGTAGATCCCGTGTTTGCCGGGGTTCTTGCCGGTCATAAAAGAGGACCAGGCCACCGAAGAGACGGCCGGGATGGCGGAGGTCATCGGTCTCACGCTGCCTTCCTCGAACAGGCGAGCGAAGTTGGGCAGCTCCCCCCTCTCTATGAGGCCTTTCACCAGGCTGAGGGGAGTGCCATCAGGACCGATGACGACGACTTTCCTGGCCTTGCCTTTTCGCCGGTCGAACAAACCCACCTTTGTGCTTTCTCCTCATTCAGTCAAATAGATGCTTGTTCTCCACGACCCAGCGGAATAGCTTCTCTATGCCCTCTTCGACAGAGGTCTGAGGCTTCCAGCCGAGTTCCCTCTGGGCCTTGCTGGTATCGCTGACGTATACCAGCTGGTCTCCCGGACGCCAGTCATCGTAGCCCACTTGGACTTCGTGGCCCAGCAGTTCCCGGAGAAGCTGGTGGAACTCCGTCCAGACGGACATGGTATTCTCAGGACCGCCGCCGATGTTGTAGACCTGACCGGCGCTGACGTCGATGTCTTCCACCGCCCCCTCGAATGCCGCCAGCAGGTCGTCCACGTAAAGGATGTCTCGCACCTGCTTGCCATCGCCGTAGATGGTGATCGCCCGCCCCAGGACAGAGGAGATGAGAAAATGGGCCACCCAGCCCTGATCTTCCACCCCAAACTGCCGCGGGCCGTAGATGCAGGACATACGCAAGACCACGGTCTTGAGGCCGTAGATGCGGGCGTAGTCCCTGACGTATTGGTCCGCCGCCCCCTTGGAGCATCCGTAGGGTGAGTGGAAGTCGAGGGGCTGGGCCTCCGAGACGCCTTGCGGAAGGGAGGCGTAGGCGTGTCGTGTCTCCTGCTCTACAACCTGGTGCTCTTCCATACCTCCGTACACCTTGTTGGTGGAGGTGAAGAGCACGAGGGGCGGCGGATTGTTGGACCTGGCTGCCTCCAGCACGTTGAGGGTGCCCAGGGCGTTGATCTCGAAGTCCTCTCTGGGATCGCTGACCGACCAGGTCACAGCCACCTGGGCAGCAAGGTGATAGACCGCGTCACACCCTTGCACCGCCTGCAACAGGGTGGGGTAGTCTCTCACGTCCGCTTGGACCAGGGAGAAGCCCTCCCCGTGGTTCTCCCGCAGCCAGGCCAGGTTCTTCTCGGCGCCCTTCCTGCTGAGATTGTCGTAGATGACCACTTCGTGACCCTGAGAGAGCAGGCGATGGCTCAGATTGCTGCCGATGAAACCAGCCCCTCCGGTCACCAGGACCTTAGACATGTTCTACCTCCTGCGGTTGGAGTGCGCAGACCGGTCTATCATAGTCTAGCGAGAATGGCGTGTCAAGTGGTGGGGCCAGACGGGGAGGGAAAAGGCTCTCCGGTGCCAGCCTCAGCCACATCCACATTCCCCATTCGGCGGCCTCCCGCGCCGTAGCCGCACGGCATGCCGTGCAGCCGCTTAGAGGTTGGCGATGGTGAGTGACATGGGTTTAGGTCGACCCTCCCGGAAGCTCCGAGCCTCCGGGAGGGTTCACCCCGCGCGGCCTTTCCCATTGCCTTCCCCGTTGGACGCACCCTGAGTAGACCGAAGGTCGTATCGAAGGGGAAGTCCAGCGGGGCTTGACACACCCCTTTTCCACATTCTCTGGCTCCAGTGCAGGAATTAGGGAGGATAGGCCCCTTGCGGGGAGGTCGCCGTGGCCAGCTGCATGGGGTGTGCCATCAACCGCGGTATGATACAATACCTGGCCGTGGAGCGCGTCGCCACGAGGTTGACCTTGGGGAGGACGGCGGCCACGCCAGGCTCGAAACACTAGCTTGTGAAAAAGGGGAGAGAGATGATCGCACGTCACTACACTGAGGTGAAGGCCGAGGAGGCCACGGAAGCCAAAGGCGTGCGCCTGCGGGTCGTGATCGGCGAGAAGGAGCAGGCGCCCAACTTCGTGATGCGCGTCTTCGACGTGCAGCCGGGGGCGTCCTCACCCCGTCACTCCCACGACTGGGAGCACGAGGTCTTCATTCTCTCCGGGACGGGGAGAGTGTTCGGAGGGGGCAGGGAGGTCTCCTTGAGCCCCGGTTACACCGTCTTCGTCCCGCCGATGGAGGAGCACCAGTTCACCAACGACGGGGACGACCTGCTCCGCTTCATCTGCCTCATCCCGCTGCCCAAGGAGGGGTGAGAAGCCTGAGCGCCGACAGCTATCGGGCGGACTTTTCGTAGGGCTCGAGGGGCGATGCTTGTCAACGTGGTCGTAGGCTGGGTGGCGGGGTTGTACTGCCGGTCACAGCAGGAGATCCAAGTTCCCTGTCCCCGTAGGATGTCGCGTCGATGGGAGTGGAGTCCGCCAGCGTCAGCTTTGGACGGAGCGGGAGGGAACAAGCCTTGAACGAAGCCATCGAGGCTCATGAGCTGACCAAGTATTACGGTGACCTGCTGGCGGTGGACCAGGTCAGCTTCGAGGTGCACCAGGGAGAGGTCTTTGGCTTCCTTGGTCCCAATGGCGCTGGCAAGACCACGACCATCAGGATGCTGACCGGGCTTTCCAGGCCCACATCCGGCACAGCCAGTGTCCTGGGCTTCGACGTCGATTCAGAGATAGTCAGGGCCAAGAAACACATCGGGGTCGTTCCCGAGATGTCCAACCTCTATGACGAGCTGTCTGCCCTGGACAACCTGGTATTCGTCGGGCAGCTCTATGGGGTTCCCCGTGATCAGCGCCGGGCGAGGGCGGAGGAGTTGCTAACCGCTTTTGGGCTGCAAGAGAGAAGCGACAGTCCTTTCGCCACCCTCTCCCGCGGCATGAAAAGGGCCCTGACTATCGCCGCTGCTCTGGTGCACCGGCCCCAGGTGCTGTTCCTGGACGAGCCTACGGTGGGTCTGGACGTGGTTGCAGCGCGCTCCCTCCGCGCTCTCATCGGGAATCTTCAGCACGAAGGGATGTCCATTTTCCTCACCACTCACTATCTGGAGGAAGCTGACCGATTGTGTGAC
>JBAVWD010000523.1:0-3000 GCA_049697655.1 Anaerolineae bacterium
ACGGGGACCCACGACAATCTCCCAGCCATTGAGCTCTTCCTCGAGTTCTCCCGAGAGTACCGAGACAGCGCCCGGAATGACCAGTTTCTTGTGGTTTATCTTGTCGGCGATGCCAGAGCTCTTGACGGTAGTAGCGATCTTGTCGGCATCGAACTTGCCTGCTGCCCATCCGGTGAGAACCGACAGGCCCTCGGAGTCGGCTATGAGAAGCCAAGCAGGGATCCCACTGGCCTCCACCTCGTTGGCCACCGCAAAGTAGGTGATGGAGAAGTTCGTGGTGATGAGTAGCGGGTCATCTGGCTTGGGCTCGCTGATTTCGTAGATGCCTGGCGTCACCTGTACTGGCTGTCGTGGGTCGGTGTATATGTTCTGCCGCAAGGCGAGCAGAGGATAGACCACCGCTGGATCGAAGTGATCAAGGACGAGCAGGCCCGCGTACTTGGCGATCTGCTGCCCAGCTAGGACGGACTCCTCCGCCAGGGACTCCGAGCCCTCCCCCGGAAACGTGATCACCGGGTACCCAAGAAGGCGGTCTGGTTTGTTCTGCAGCGCGAGCCGGCGCACCTGGGTCAGTACGTTCAGAGAGTCGTGAAAACCTCGAGTGCCAGGATCGATCACGATGTCCTCGATGCCCGCGTCCCTCACCTGCTTGACCAGTTCGACAAGCGGTTCGAGCCCGCCGGCATGTACAGCCAGAGGGGCGTTGAACTCCTTAGCGAGTGCAACCATCGCCTCCCAGTTGTCGGCATTGGCGGCGTATATGAGCGGCTTCGTCCCATCGAGCTCAGTCAATCCCGCTCTCATCACCCCTGGATCTACGGCCATGAGGATAAGCGGTCGCTTCATCTTGCCACGCACTGCTTTGACGGCGTTCGCGAAAGTAGCAGCATCACCCGAGGCACTCTCGACTGTCACGCCGTCCAGGGTCAGAGTCTGCCCAACGTAGTCCACGGAGTAGGCATCGACCTGGCTTGACAGCCGCTCTACGTCTGCAAGCGGTTGGTTATCCCTGACCCGCACCAGCAAACCCGGCTTGTGGAAGAAGGCCTTGTCGTGTCGATGAAGTTCAGTCTCGTTGCCCACCTCGATCTTGTGCTCGTCACTGCCTATGGTGATGAGACGGATGGGAGGCGCCGCGGCGGACTCCAGGGAGGCCTTAGCTTCCGGGCTGACGTGTGGGCAGGCGGCCAGTTCTGCTTGCTTGGCGGCCAACTTCATAGCAAAGGCGAGGCACGTGGGGAATCCGCAGTCCTTGCAGTTCGTCTTGGGTAGCAGTTTGTAGATCTCCAGGCCGGTCAGTGCCATCCCTTATTCCCCCTTCTTCCACAACTTGCTGATAACGTCCTTCACTCGGCTCACCGACTGTGGGTGGCGGAGGACCACGATGTCTGCCCCAGAATGAAGGAGGGTGGTGGCGGTCAGGGTTTCCCAGGTCACGGCACGCTCCACCCAGTCCCCCCAGGCCGCGGGCACGTCCACACCAACCTTGGCCTCCTTCATCCGCCAGGCCTCTTCCCCGGGAGTGACCAGCATCGGCTGCTGGGTCATGCCGTCGCCCTGTAGAGCCGCCAGCCTGAGGCGTTCCATCGCTGAGTATCCGTACTCCACCCCGTAGCCGAGGGCTGCCGTGGTGGGGTCCATGAGGACGCGGTTCAGGGGCAATCCTACATCGCTGATGAGGATATTGAGTTGTTTCGCGAGATTGACGTCCATCGCTGTGCGCGCATCCACCAGGTGCCCGTGGGCGAGGGCGGCGGCGACGATGGTCTTGTAGTTCTTGTCGTCACATACCCCCATCACGATGCGCTCGCCGGCTGCCTCCTCGGCTACAGCGACCAAGATCTCGATATCCTTCTCCATTTGGCCGGGACCGAACACTATCAGCGGCAGCCCTGTCGCGTCTAGTACCTTTCGCACTGTGGACGCCGCTTGCTGCGCGGTCGTCTCGTTCCCTTCGGAATCCGTGAGACTGATGCTCAGCAGCAAGAGGTCTACATCTAGCTTCTCCACCGCCTTGGCCCACTCAGCAGGGTCGCTCATGACCTGTCCCCACGTTTCCAGGAGGACTGGGGACCAGTCCGTTGGCCGGCGGTCCTTGATCTCCACGGCGACGCGAGGCGGGTTGGGCATAGAGGCCTCGAAGTCCAAGAAAGGCAAGGTGCCCTCACCGCCGACGATCACGGTCTTGCTCCGGGTGCCACCCTCGGCCTTCGTGGCCCCGAGAACGACTTCCCTGACATGCCCCGTCCACTTCTTCGTCGGTATCTCCAAGGCGACAGCCATAACTGATACTCCTTCCGGGCTACTCTCGTGTGCCCAACGTTCGCAAAAGGGGATGATCGCCCACCATCACGGGCAGACCATCCCCCGTCACGCTACATGACTACATAATAGGTTCCATCTTTGGAGCAGGGTGATCGTGTTCCTCAAGCCAGACTACCAACTCATCGACCGTAGTCACGTTTCGTTCATCGGCGATACGGTCGATGAGATCCGGCACGCCTTCCCTCTCCGCCACGGCCTTGAACTCCTCCGGCATGCTGTCTTTGAGGAAGGACGACATCCAGACTACTCTCTTGAATCCGCCATCCGCTGAAATGAACTTAGGGCTGGTCAGATAGTACTTACCCACGCCCATCGCGCCAGGTGTCTGAAGGCCGCCGCCAAACATGCCAGCCATCGAGGAGAAGGTCATCCCGGATGGTGTCATGCTGGGGTCTTCCCTGGACACAATCATCACACCGTTGGCCTCAGGGACGACGAACACCATGCACTCGAAGCAACCACAGGCGGTCATGGGATCCGTCATGATAGAGTACATGGTGACCTGGCTGACGGTCTGGTTAGAATGGTTGTACACGAACTCCTGAGGGCCGCTCCAGCGTCCCAGTTGAGGATCCAGCTGTTCTCCCTTGGCGATCGGCTGGTTGGGGCCGGTGGGATTGATCTGGTGGGCTGCCTTGCAGTCCAGCCAGTTGTAGGCTCCGCAGAGGCCGAGGC
>JBAVWD010000524.1:0-2647 GCA_049697655.1 Anaerolineae bacterium
GTGAGGGCCAAGTGGCCCAGGCGCTCCCCATTTCGGATGATGGCTTGCGCATGGCCTGCTGGAGGGCGCTGACGGAGGATGGTTAGGAGCAGAAATGGCCACCGTGCTTTCACACGGTGGCCTTTTGGACGTCTACTCACAGCCAAGACCTCGGCGTCGAGGCATCATCTGCTAGGCCCGGACGCCGAAAGCCCGGCTTGGGCTCAGTTCTCGAAGCGTTGAACTACCGCTTTCGTAGCCGCAGGCTGGCGTACCCGCCGAGCCCAAGCAACCCGCTGCCCAACAGCAGGAGCGTGCCCGGCTCAGGCACGAACTCGACCTCGCAGGGCACCACCTCAACCTCGCCGAAGCAGGGCAGGCACCAGTTGCAGGTCCCATCATCGTAAGGCGGCGGGTCACCCTCCGTGCAGCACTCGCAGAAGGCGTACTCGTCACCCACCATACCTCGCCCGCCGGGCCACATGCCCAACGCATCATAGGGGTCAAACTGGGTGATGTCCACGGCCAGGTCGAGAACATCTTGCTGGCTGGCTAAGAGGTCAAATGGATGCTCGCCCCAGAGGCCAAACCAGCCACGGTAGACCTCTCCCTCGCGCAGGTTGAGAGGTGAATTCGTGAGGTCTATGGCGATCTCGTGGACCCACGCAAACATCCCTTCCTCGGGGAAACCCTCAGGCAAGTAGCCCCCGAAGGCGTGCTCAACGCCTGTCAAAGGAATGACAAGGCCTGCTGGTACTCCTGGGCCGTGGGCAGCGATCTCGCCGATGCAATCCTCGGGCGGGCTGGTTTGGACGCCACCTACCCTCCCGATGAACAGGGCCAGACTGTCAAGCGGCACGAATCCTGGAGGCGGTTCGCCGCCGCCGTCCTCCGCGAGACCGCCCAGGAAGCAGAGCCACCCATCGCTCGCCCCGCCCAGGGGCACGGTCGCGTTCCAGGCGTTGAGCGGCGCGTCGTCGAAGCCCATGCAGAACACCGAGAAGAGCTGCTCTGTTGGTTGCACTTCCGCCAGATCCCACCACCCGGACGCCATAATGTACAGCTTGTCCCCTTTGTGCATCAGCCCCAAATCGACGCCGTAGGGCTCCTCGTCCTGGGATACGAAATTGCCGTTGAGTTCCAGCGTGATGTCCTCCCAGTGGGCCGACTCCCAGGCTGGTTCCCACATGCCATCTATTACCGGCTCCTCGCAGCACGGCACGGATTTTGCCGGCCCATCGTCCTGAGCCAGGGCCACGGCCGGCGCACAAAGCATAAGCACGAGCCCTACGATCATTAGTAGCTTAGCTATCCTGTCCATTGCTCTCTATCCTCCTTGAAATCCTCGCATTCTGCTCCGATGAATAACGCACCGAAATGATTATCCGGACCTGCAACCTCTCGTCAGATATCGCCTCCTTCCTTGGATACCCTGGCACGCCGCGCTTGATCGCCCGGCGCGTGTCCCCTAGGCTTTGTACCCATCATAGCATGTTTGAACTCCCTTGTCAAGGTTCGCATCGAATCCTGACGTAGCCGGGGAAGACTGTGGGAGCGGCCACCGATCTCGTTAGGTCAGGGCACCGGCTCAAGGTAGCGATCCAAGGCCCGATTGCTGACGAAGGGTACGAAGCCCAGCGTCCGCGATGTTTGGTAAACCCAGGAGACGTTTTCTGGACCCAGGGCATAGTCCACCGTGAAGATAAGTATGCCCTTGCGCTGTGCCAAGGTCAGGTAGTACAGGTATTCCTCAGAGCTGACGTGTAGTGTGCTATCTAGGTCGCTGTCAAAGTAGCGACGACAGGGCTCGGAAAGCGAGTCGCGGTAGGCCTCAGTATCTACCTCGGCGTCGGTGGGCGGCAGAGGACAGTCTCCAGGCGGGTCGTTATCGGCTCCCCCGTCGAACCAGACTTGCTCCTGAGCGATAGCGTCAATAGCATCCAGGTAGTCGTCGTATTCAGCCAGCTCGGCCGCGTTCTGCGCGATGACCACGCATTCATCACACCGGCTCTTGAGGAAATCGCTTACGCTTTGGACCCACCAGATCATTTCCTCCAGCGGGCCCACGCCGTCCTGCTCGGCAGTAGCGATCACATTCTCATCGGAATAGGCCTCGATCCAGTCCAGGTAGACACCATCGAAACCGGCGTCGAGGATCTGTTGCAGCATGCCGTACTCGCCCAGCCAGATTTCCTGCCACTCGTCGTACCAAAAGGCCACTGGGTAGTTGCCCTCCCAGCCATCGGGGTCCTCGCCCACGATCCACTCGGGATCGCCGATCCTCCAGCCTTCCTGCCAGTACGTCCGGTACTCCTCGGCCTGCCCGATATCAAGGTAGGCGATGACGAGCTTGGGGTGCTCGGCGTCATGGAGCCGCGTCACGACATCGGCCATAGGGTAGTCTGTGTTATCCACCTCCGATGGGATGAAGTCCAGCACGACCATGTCGTACTCGGAGGCGACGATTCGCTGCACGGTCTCCGGCTCCAAGTCAACGTTGATCAGATAGAGCCAGTGACTCACTTCTGCCAGGCGCGCTGCAGCGCCGCTCCGAGCCCCCTCGGGAGGCTGAACTGTCGCCTCCTCCTCCAGGGGTGGGATGGCCTCGACTCCAGCGGGCCAGGCTTCCACGATGGGCCGAAACGCCGGAGCTTGCGGGTCGTAGTCC
>JBAVWD010000525.1:0-17220 GCA_049697655.1 Anaerolineae bacterium
GCTGACTGCCTTCTTCTGGCTGCCCGCTCTCTGGGATCGGCAGTTCGTACAGTTGGACCGGATGATCACGCCCCCTGATCTTGACTACCACAACCACTTTATCACCCTAGGTGACCTGCTCGCGCTACCCAGCACCGCAAACACAGGACTGATGAACCCTGGGGTCCCCAATAGCTTGGGGCTGGTGCTCGTGTCTCTGTCAGTGCTGTCCGTGGTCGGTCTGTGGAGGCTTCCGCGTCCGGAAGAGCGCGGCCACCTCATTGTCGCGCTGTGCGGACTTGCGATTGTGCTATTCATGGTCACGCCCCAGTCGGTCGTTGTCTGGGACAAACTGCCCCTTATGAAGTATCTGATGTTTCCGCATCGTCTACTGAGCCTGGCCTGCCTGCTGACCGCCATTCTGTGTGGAGCAGCCATTCGTCTTTTCACCGACACAAGAGACACTCTCTCTCCGTCGTTCGCGGTCGTCGTCGCGTCCGCAGGGATGATCATCGTCTCTGCCCTCCCACTGCTGTATCCACCGTACTATGCACAGCTTCCCCTCAATCCGTCCTTCGCGGACATGATGGCTTTCGAACGGTCGACCGGCACCATGGGCACGACATCTTTCGGCGAGTACCTTCCGGTGTGGGTCGAATGGATGCCCACCACCTCCCCCCTTGAGCCCATGTACGTATCGGGATCGGCCATCCAACGTCTCGACGAGGCCAGCCTGCCGGCTGGTGTTCGCGTATCAAGCCCTCGGTACACGCCCACCTTGGCCACAGCAGAGGTGTACACACCGCAGGCGTTTCAGTTGGTCTTCAACATCCTCTACTTCCCGGGCTGGCACGGCTATGTGGATGGACAGAGAGCTGCAGTCGGAGCCACGCCCGGCCTCGGGCTAGCCAGCCTCGCAGTACCCTCTGGAAGCCACGTTGTACAACTGCGGTTCGAGGACACACCCTCGCGTACGGCATCGGAGCTCATCAGCGCCCTCAGTGGCGTTGCCCTCCTGGCTATGGTCGGGACGGCGGTCGTGCGGCGAGCGCCAGAGATGGAAAACCGATCTCTGTCGCCGAGTGGCAGCACACCGCAGGCAACCCATGGTGCTCCACGCGCTGCCACCGGCGCGCAGAGCGTCATCCTGGCCATGGTGGCTATAGTCGTTCTCGGCGTCAAGATGGGAGGGGTAGACAGGTTAGATACGCCATTCAAGCGAGACTTCGATGGTGTCCATGTGCAGGAAGCGCAGGCTCCACTCCATGTGAACTTTGGAGATCAGATCACTCTGCTGGGGTACGATCTGACGTCTGCCAATCCTCGCCCAGGCCATACTGCAACCGTTACCCTATACTGGGCAGCAACTCAACCCCTGGGCACGGACTACAGCGCGTTTGTTCACCTGATCGACGAGCAGATGAACATCTACGCCCAGCAGGACAGCCTGAACCCTGGACGCTATCCGACGCATCTTTGGCAGTCTGGCGAGTATAACAAGGATTCTCACGATGTTGAGATTCCGCCGGGGACCCCGCCGGGGGAGTACCTGCTGGGAGTTGGCCTCTATGACCCATCTACGATGATGCGACTGCCCGTCTTGGAAGAAGCAGGACAGAGGATCGGGATGTACTTCCTCCAGGAAGTAACTGTCGCCGAACCTAGCAAGCCGCCGACCATCGAGGAACTGGCAATCGAACAGCAAGTCACGGTGCACTTCGACAATGGGATGACCCTGCTGGGCTCCAGTGCAGAGCGAGACACGCTCGCTCCAGGTGATTTCTATCGTCTTGCCCTCTTCTGGAGAGCGGAGAAAGAGCTCCGCGACAGCTATAGTGTGGCCATTCGTCTCATCAACGGTAATGGTGAGGAGGCCCTGTCGCAGACAAACGAACCCTCGGCTGGCAGATACCCCACCCCGGGCTGGGAAGAAGGGGAAATCGTAAGGGACAACCATGCGTTGTGGATCCCGCGGAACTTCCCCGCAGGCGACTACACTGTCCAGCTTGCACTGCTCGACTCGATGGAAAACATGGTATCTGCCCCACCCGCAGCGGACACCGCCGTGGAGAACGGTTGGCTCGACCTGGAGTCCGTGGGCACGGGGGACTAGATGCATCAAGGACGCTGTCAGGCAGTCGCCGCCCTCGCCCTCATAGTGACCATGGGTTTGGTCCTGGGGGCAGCCCTCGCCCGATGGGCGGTCGAGAGCCTATTCTACAGCTCCACCTTTTTCTACGGGTGGCTGCCCACCATTGCCTTCGCGCTGGTAGCCGCAGGTTTCTTGACTCTGTTCAACTTCTGGTTGACTCGACAACGGTCCGCCCCGCCAACGACAACGGCCGTAGCACTCTCTTTTCTGCCTTTTTCGCTGGTGCTGGTGTATCTGCTTAACCCGCAGGTCAACACTGTGGAGGCCTCCGTGTTGCTGGCCGGCACCCTTGCCCTAGTGGCGGCGCTCCTCGTGTCCCTGCTAGCACCCCGTCACCACCTTGACAGGATCGCTCCCGCAGCGGTATTCGCTCTTGCGCTGGCGTTGTACCTGAAGACTCTGGCACCCACTGTGGGCGCGCACGACACCTTCGAGTTTCAGGTGCTCTCGTACGAACTAGGAATCGCGCATCCCACGGGCTACCCACTGTACATTCTTCTGGGCAAGTTGTTCACCCTTGTGCCGCTGGGCAACGTGGCCTACCGAGTTAACCTATCCTCTGCACTGTTCGCAGCCGGCACTATAGCCATGCTGTACGCCACGATCGCCTGGCTGACACGGGACAGGTCCGCCAGCGCCATCGGCGCCCTCAGCTTCGCCTTCACCTACTCCTTCTGGTCACAGGCAGTTGAAGCAGAGGTGTACGCTCTCAACGCGCTCTTCGTGGCCGCCATCTGCTACCTCCTATTGCGAGCGTTTGCCGGCTTCTCCGACGGCGTGACGGAGGGGGAAGGCAACGCCTGGCACAGTGCGCCAGACATGGCCCGGCGAAACAGGAATGTGATCATCATGGTCGCCTTCGTGTATGGCCTCAGTCTGACCCACCATAGGACTATGCTCCTCCTCGGTCCCGCGATCATAATCTACCTGACTCTGAACCGCGCTTGGCGCTCAGTCACACCCCGCGCTCTGATGGCCGCGATGGCCGCCTTTCTCGCACCGCTCGTGGGCATTCATCTGTACATCCCCCTCCGCTGGTCTCAGATCCACGGAGCAGCCATGAGCTGGGTACAGTTCACCGATCTGGTGCTCGGAACGCAGTTCGCCGCGGCCCTGCGGTGGGACGCTGCTCTTGCCGACCCCGGACGCCTGACCGTCTACCTGCGCACGCTGCTTCAGCAGTACCCGGAACCAGCTTTGTTGCTGGCCCTAGTGGGCGTTGTCTATTTGAGCTGGAAAGGCGCGTCAGTGCATGGCCGCCCAACCTGGAAAGCAGGCATCTTCTTGCTGTTGGCTTTCGCAGCCTACGTAGCCTTTGGGTTGAGCTACTATGTGCCCGATGTCTCGCTTTTCCTCATCCCGTCTCACATGGTAGTCGCTGTCGCTATCGGGCTGGGTGTCGCAGCGCTCCGGCGAGTGTTGAACCGATTGTGCACTGCAGCCGGACCGGCGCGTTCCCCGCTTCGCAGCCAGTTCATCCGCGCCCTAACTCTGACGTTGGTGAGCGTACTTCCCCTCAGTCTTGTCTGGCTGAACATGCCGAGGGTGGATAGGAGCGATGCGCATGACGCATACGACTGGGGGATGTATGTCTTGGCGCAGGATCTCCCTCCGGACTCTGTGATACTCGCAGACAGTGAGAAGATGGCGCCCCTCCACTACCTTCAGAGGCTAGAACACGTCAGACCAGACACCGAGACCGGGGTTTTTCCGGATGAAGAGAGCACCCGGGCTGAACTGGACAGGCGGCTCGCGGAAAGAAGACCTGTGCTCCTGGCGCGCTTCCTGCCGGGGTTGGAGGGCGCCTATCATCTGCGCTCTCTCGGACCGCTGGCGGAAGTGAGCACCGCTCCCCTTGTTGAGCTGCCCGCCGGCGCGCAACGAGTGAACGTGGGCTTGGGGGACAGTACGAGGCTCGTGGCCTACCGACTGGACGCACATGATCTCGACAGGACCGACGCCTTGAGGCTCACCCTGTTCTGGCGGGCGGGACAGCAACGTGGCGAGAACCAGGACGTGCGACTACGCCTCGTGGGCCCGACAGGGCATGTCTGGATAGAGACCAAACGAAGGCCACCGGTCAATGGCCTCTATCCGACCGCGGCTTGGCGCCCCGGAGAGATCGTGCCAGACTTCCACCAAATCGACCTGGCGGGACAGCTACCCCCGGGCATCTACGACCTACAGGTCGGGCTGTTCGCACCCTTCACCCAAGACGGCCTTGCGTCGCCTGATGCCCAAGGAGGCTACCTCACCCTGACGGACATCTCCGTCTCTTCAGACACAACCTGGCAGCCCAGGATTGACCACCCTTTGCGAGCGAACTTCGCGAACAAGATAATGCTACGCGGATACAATCTGCCATCCACCGCTGTTCCGGGCCTGGACATCCCTCTCACTCTGTACTGGCAAGCGCTCGACGAAGTCGATGTTGACCTCGACGTAGTGCTCGAATTAGTGGCGCCGGGAGATGCGGTTGTATGGCGGAGCATCACTCAGCCGTTGTTCGGCGAGCACCCAACCTCGGCATGGTCCCCAGCGGATATCCTCGTTGATGTGCACCAAATCGAGATGGCAAGCACAACCAGCGACCCCCTTGAACTACGCATCGGACTCCGAGATCCGGTGAGCAGCGATCGCCTGAGCGTCGTCAACGGTTGGCTAGCCAGTGAGGAACAGGAGGTCAGCGTACGAGGCCCAAACGTCTCCGAAACTTCCACTGTCTCGATAGATGCTGAGTTCCTCCCCGCCAATTTCGAGAATAGGATACTGCTGCTGAGCTACGATATCCATAACGTCCAGGTCAGGAAAGGAGGAGCTCTGTACTTGACGTTTGCCTGGCGAGCACTGTCATCTATTGACGAGGACTACACGGTCTTCGTGCATCTCCTGGATGATAACGACCGCATATGGGGACAAGAAGACCTCCAACCTGTGTACGGCAGCCACCCAACATCTCACTGGGCTGAAGCCGAAGTCGTGGTCGATCCTCACACCGTCTGGACCGACGAACATGCACCTCTGGGGCTCTATAGGATCGAAGTCGGACTGTATCTCCTTCGCACCATGGAACGTCTCCAACTTCTTGACTCCTCTGGCAACGCCGTCGACGACAGGCTGGTCATCGACTTGATGGAGATTGTACCCTGACTGTTGTGCAGATCGTCGATTTCGCGGCTCGCAGCTTGTGGTCATGGGTCCGTCACCCACAACATCTAGGGCAACACGGGTTTTCCCAGTTTTGTGATGGGCCTGATACTCGCGTATAATAGTAGTCAACATGCAACTAAAACAGACCAACATCAAGGTCATCATCTTCAGAGGGCTGGTGATTGCGGCCTTCGCCGTGTTGGCCTTCCAGACATGGCAGTTGCAGATCGTCCAGGGCGGCGAGTACGTCGAGCAAGCCGAGCGAAACCGTTTTCGACTCCAGTCCATTGACGCACCCCGAGGGGTCATTTATGATCGAGACGGACGCCTCCTGGCCGGAAACGTCCCCAGCTTCACCGTTTCCATTGTTCCGGCCGATCTTCCAGAGGAGGACGAGGAATACGTCTTTCAACGACTGTCCACCTTGCTCGATGTCCCCATCAGTATCCGCGATCAACGCTCCGACGGCATGGAAGAAGTAGACCATCTGCACCTCCGCGAGGGCGAGGGGTATGAGCCAGAACCCCAGCTGTTGGAGCGTGTGCAAGTTGGCAGAGATGCCCCGTTTGTCCCGGTACAAGTCAAGTCCAACGTGCCGAGGGACTTGGCGTTCACCATAGAAGAGGAACGCCTCGATCTGCCTGGCGTGATAGTTGAGATTGAACCGCTCCGGGAATACATCTCGGGTACGCTATTCGCTCACATCACAGGCTATGTCGGACACATACCCGAGCCCGATCTAGAGAGCTATGTTGACCGCGGGGATGACGATTATGATCCCAATGACGTCGTCGGTTTGACGGGGGTGGAGCTGAGCTATGAGGAACAACTACGCGGCCGCAAAGGGGAACGGCACATAGAGGTTGACGTCACTGGCCGCGAGATCCAGACCATCGGCTCCCCTATCGAGCCGGTACCGGGAAACAACCTCGTGCTGTCCATTGATGCCGAACTGCAGGCATCGGTCGCAGAGGCCTTGCAGAGAGGCATCCGAGAGGCTGGCTCCGAGTCGGGCGTGGCGATAGCCATGGACCCTCGCTCTGGTGAGATCCTGGCCATGGTGTCGCTGCCAAGCTACGACCCGAATCTCTTCATCGGTGGCATATCCGAGGAGGAGTACTCGCAGCTTAGTGGAGATCCACTACACCCGCTCGTGAATCATGCCATAAGCGGGCAGTATCCACCGGGCTCCACTTTCAAGGTGGTGACCGCCTCCGCAGGCCTGGAAGAAGGTATCGTAACGCGAACTTCGCTGCTCTTCTGCCCTGGAACCATTTGGATACCTCACCGCTTCGCTCCAGACAACCCTGAGCTGGCGCAACCCTTCAACTGCTGGCTGAAGACAGGTCACAGGTCTCTCAGCATGGTAGAAGCCATAGCACAGTCGTGCGACATCTACTTCGGCGTGCTCGCCGGAGGGTATGGGGAATTCGAGGGTCTAGGGCAGGAGGCACTGCACAACTACGGTGTGTACTTCGGATTGGGCGAACCCACAAGGATAGACTTGCCCGGAGAGAGCGCAGGCCTGGTGCCAGACGAGACGTGGAAGCGTCTGACATACGGCGAGACTTGGGTCACGGGTGACACCTACAACGCGGCCATAGGCCAGGGGTTCATCCTCACCACGCCGCTCCAGATCTTGAACGCGACAGCGGCCATCGCCAATGGGGGCAGCCTGTACAGGCCTACGGTGGTCCGCGAGATCAGGGATGCCGAGGGCAACGTGGTCACGCCTTTCACTCCGCACCTTGTCCGCAAGCTTCCCGTGTCTCCTGAGACGATAGCGATTGTCAAAGAGGGCATGAGGGCGGCAGTCGCCCATGGTACCGCCTGGGCAGCCAACCTGGGCGGTGTGGCCGTGGGTGGAAAGACGGGTACGGCTGAATTCCCCGGACAGAGAGACTGGCAGGGGAAACTGCCGACCCATGCCTGGTTCACTGCTTTCGCTCCCTTCGACGATCCCGAGATCGCGCTTGTAGTATTCGTAGAGGGCGGAGGAGAAGGGAGTCTGGTAGCCGTTCCCATAGCCGTTGAGATTCTGTCAGAGTACTTCAATCTCCCGCTGCCCGAGTAGCCAGGTTAGACTCAACGAGCCACGGTACAGGAGACGAGATCCAGTATCGGCGATACCGTCGCCATCAAGGGCACCAAGGAGGGACTTGTCGTCACCACCGGAGAAGGCGACTGGCGCGATCTCATGACCGAACCAGAGAAGCACCTGGAGAAGAAGGCCTCGTTCTTCAGCGGAGCACGCGCCATTCTCAACGCGGGCCCCAGGGAGCTGAGCCCGGAAGAGATCAGGCAGGTATGGGAACTGCTCTCCACCAAGAAGATAGAGATGTGTGCCGTGAAGACGGATACCAGAGGCATCGCTGCGGCAGGAGGGCCTAGGCCCAGATGAGAGGAAGAACGTGGCAGCACTTCGACTTCGTGCTCTTCGCGGCCACTCTGGCCCTCATCGCCCTTGGAATAGCACTGATCTATAGCGCGACCCTCGCCTCGGGGATGCATGGCGAGCAATGGTGGGATACATTCTTTGCGCGCCAGGTCACATATGCCGTCGTCGGCGTAGCCATAATGCTGCTGGTGGCCTTTACAGACTACAGCATCTTCGCCAACGTTAGCCACCTCATCTACGCTCTTACCATCCTCTCGCTGATCCTGGTTTATGCCGTAGGCCGGGTCTCGTTCGGAGCGCAAAGGTGGATAGACCTGGGCATCTTTCCCCTTCAGCCCTCAGAGCTTGCCAAAGTGCTTCTCATCATAGTCTTGGCGAAGTTCCTGGCTGATAGGCAGGAGGACCTGAAGCGGCTTCCTTTCTTCCTCCTGTCCATCATGTACGTAGCGGTGCCAATGATCTTCATCTACATCCAGCCAGATCTCGGGACTGCAATCGTGCTAGGTGTGAGCTGGTTTGCGATGGTGCTCATGACAGGGGTCCGCCTTCGACATCTGGGCTTGATAGCCGCTGTCTTCTTGATCGCCTCGCCGCTCATCTGGTTCTCCCTCCACGGCTACATGCGAGAACGCATCTTTGTCTTTCTGGATCCCACGCGTGATCCCCTCGGTACAGGCTACAACATCAATCAGGCCCGCATTGCAGTAGGTTCAGGCGGCTTCCTTGGGCAAGGCTTCGCTCAAGGCAGCCAGAGTCAATTGCACTTCCTGCGAGTGAGACATACAGACTACATCTTCTCAGTTCTCGGTGAGGAACTGGGCTTCATTGGTGTCGCTCTGCTGATGTTGCTGTTTCTGGTGGTGATATGGCGTATCTTGAGAGTGGCCGAGATGGCTCGGGACACGTTCGGACAGCTGATCGCCTACGGGATCGCCACAGTAATTGCCTTTCAGGCCATCGCCAACATTGGCATGAACATCGGTCTGTTGCCTATGTCCGGAGTACCGCTTCCCTTCATCAGTTACGGGGGCAGCGCTCTGATCGCGCTGCTCGTTGGTGAGGGTGTGGTTCAGAACATTATCATACGGCACAAGAGGCTCGACTTTCAGTAGCCTTTTGCGTACGTTGGGCCGCTCTGGAGGTCGGGCTGGGACGCGGACCATCGCAGTCAACCAGGCTCCCTCCTACCACCTGACGCAAGGAGCTGACAGCTCCTGATCTCCGTTGGAGAACAAGCAATGGCTGAGAAAAACCTTTCGGTGCGCGTTCGCTTCGCCCCCAGTCCTACTGGGTACCTTCATGTGGGAGGGGCTCGGACTGCACTCTTCAACTGGCTCTTTGCCCGAAATCGTGGCGGTGTCTTCATTCTGCGCATCGAGGACACGGACAAGGAACGCTCGACCGAGGAGTCTGTTGGAGGAATCCTCTCTTCGCTGCGGTGGCTTGGGCTGGACTGGGATGAGGGTCCCGGCGTTGGGGGACAGTATGAACCCTATTTCCAGACGCAACGCTTGCCATTCTATCACGCGGTCGTCGAGCAACTCCTCGAGAAGGGATGCGCATACTACTGCTACTGCACTCAGGAGGAGCTCCGGGCACGTAGGAAAGCTGCCCTCGCCGCGGGGAAGGCACCCGGGTACGACCGACGGTGTCGCCACCTGACGGACAAGGAGCGCGCTGAGCTTGAGGCCGACGGAAGGGCACCGGCCGTCCGCTTTGCCATGCCGAGGGAAGGCGAAACGGTGGTCGACGACCTCATTCGCGGTCAGGTACGGTTTGCCAATGAACAACTCGACGACCTGGTGATCATGAAGGCGGATCAGACCCCCACCTACAACTTCGCCGTCGTAGTGGACGATATGCTGATGAAGGTAAGTCACGTCATACGAGGCGACGAGCACCTAGCCAACACGCCACGACAGATCAGGATCTACGAAGCGCTAGGCTACGAGCTGCCCTGGTTCGCCCACGTGTCGATGATACTCGGTGAGGACGGCACCAAGCTTTCCAAGCGGCACGGGGCCACGGCGCTCAGCGATTTCCGAGACTCTGGGTATCTTCCAGAGGCGATTTTCAACTTTCTGGCCCTCTTGGGCTGGGCGTACGATGACAAGACCGAGATCATGTCTCGAGCCGATGTCGTGGAGCGCTTCACTTTGGAAAAGGTTGGTCCATCGCCTGCGGTTTTCTCCAGGGAAAAACTGGAGTGGATGAACGGCGTCTACATCCGCAATCTCAAACTAGACGATCTCGCTGCACGCATACTGCCTTTCCTGCGAGCGGCTGGCCTAGAAGCTGACGAGGAGACAGTCAGTCGTCTGGTGCCTTTGATCCAAGAGCGCATCAAGGTCCTCGCCGATGCGGCGGAACTAGTGGATTTCTTCTTCTCAGAAGAGATCCAGTACGATCACCAGCTGCTCGTGGGGAAGAAGATGGATGCCCAGGCTTCTCTGAAAGCACTGAGACGGGTTCTCGAGATCCTAGAGGGGGTCTCCTCTTTCGATGAACAGACCCTAGAGACGACGCTTCGAGAAGTGACGGCGGAACTGGGACTGAAGGCCGGACAGCTTTTTGGCATGGTCCGAGTCGCGGTAACTGGCAAGCAAGTGGCCCCACCACTGTTCGGGACTCTGAGCATCCTGGGACGAGAGCGAGTTCTGGCCCGACTCGGCCAGGCCGAACAAGCGCTCAGCGACCTTGTCCTCGCAGAGAAGATGTGATAGAATACGCTTGGGCACTGGGGGATCGTCTAGTGGTAGGACAGCTGACTCTGGATCAGCATGCGGGGGTTCGAATCCTCCTCCCCCAGCTGGCCTCGTGAGTCTGGTGCCCGCGGACCAGATTCGTTGTTTGAGTCCCGTGGTTCACTGAACCAGTCCGTGCCCACGCTGCTTCACCAACTCCACGCCTCACCTCGAGACTGTGCCACCTTGGCCATTCCCTCCGGTCGAGCACATTCTGATCACCTCGACAGCAGACTCCCGCGAGTGCGAGCTTCGGTCCCTCCGGATAGGAACGTCTCGCCGATTGCCAGCTGAGCCAAAGGTGGCACCGACCCCGCATTGCCAGAATGGTCGGAATCTTCGCAAGCCGAACGTGCCAAATGTACTATTGCCACCGTCAACCACCGCGGGTATAATTATGATTAACCCGGTCCGTCCACACAGCATGCCTGGCGGTATTGAGAATGCCACCGTCCGAAGGAAGAAAAGGGCTGCTTCACAGGATAAAGCCCGTGCAGCCATCCCAGGAGACCCCTGAGGGGCCATCTCAAGAGGCATGGCCACCGGCGCGCCCTCCTGGTTCGCGACCTGTTGACCGGTCTGTACCCCCGCCCGACCAGGGAGCATCTGGCCCGGCCAGCCACGTCAGGCGTGAAGATGAGTTCCTGTCGCCGGGCGACACTCTCCAGGACCGATACGAGATCCGCAAGTTCATCAGCAAGGGCGGCATGGGTGCTGTTTATCTTGCTCGTGACACGCGTTTCCCGAAGGTGGAGAAACTCGTAGCGGTGAAGGAGATGATTCGCACGATTCGCGACAGTGTGACGAGTAGGATCAGTCTCGAGACCTTTGAGCGAGAAGCCAACATAGTGGCCAGCCTGAACCACTCGGCCATACCGAAGGTGTTTGACTACTTCCATCACGAGCGTCGAGTCTATCTGGTCCTGGAATTCATCGAGGGTACCGACCTGGAGTCACTCCTGACCGAGATGGACTATCCACTACCGCAGGAGAGAGTGGTAGACTGGGCGATGCAAACGTGTGATGTCCTCTCCTACCTGCACAACCACAAGCCGAATCCCATAGTCTTCCGGGACATGAAGCCCTCCAATATCATGCTCAGATATGACGGGAGCATCGTGCTCATCGATTTCGGCATCGCCAAAATCTTCCATGAGGGCAAGCGGGGCACGATGATTGGCACCGAGGGCTACTCCCCGCCAGAACAGTACCGAGGCATATCCGAACCCAGGGGGGACATATACGCGCTGGGAGCCACTCTCCATCACCTGCTCACCCGGCGCGATCCTCGCAAGGAACCACCTTTTACGTTTAACGACCACCCCATCAGTGCCTTCAACCCCTCCGTCACCCCTGAGCTGCAGGCCATTCTCTCTCGAGCTCTGGCCTATGAGCTGGAGGATCGCTATCCATCGGCGCACGAGATGAAACTCGATCTGCTCAAGATCGCGAGAGCCTCCGACCGACCGCCGTCCGCCATTATCTCCCAGGTCTCCTCCGGCTCGGATGAGCGTGAGCCCACGTGGTACTTCACCTGCGAGGATGAGATACGCTCCACTCCAGTGGTGTACGAGAATGGCGTGTACTTTGGTGCGTACGACAACAGCCTATACTCGCTTGAGGCTGCGACGGGGAAGGAGCGCTGGAAATACACCACGGACGGCGGCATAGTGTCCTCGCCCTGTGTGTGGAACGAGACGGTCTTCTTCGGCTCAGAGGACCAGATCCTCTATGCTGTCTACGTGCGGACGGGCCGCATAGTCTGGACGTGCCCCACCAATGGTAGAATTCGCTCGTCCCCCAAGCCGGAATACGATCATATCTTCTTCGGGTCCGACGACCATCACCTCTACGCCGTCAGCGCGAAGTCGGGCCAGGAACTATGGCGTTTTGACGCAGAGGCACCCATACGCTCGTCTCCCGCTATCGCCGGCGAGTACATCATCTTTGGCTGCGATGACGGCGCCGTGTACGCTCTTGATGTGCAGAGCGGGGAACTCCGATGGAAATACCAGACAGGCCGAGCGGTGCAGTCATCTCCGACTGTGGCGCACGACATGGCATATGTGGGGTCCGGTGACTCTTCCCTCTACGCTTTGGACCTGGAAAACGGTTGGCCTTTGTGGCGTTATCGAACGAAGGGACGGGTGATTTCCTCACCAGTGGTAAACGGCAACATGATCTTTTTCGGTTCGAACGATCAGCATGTCTATGCCGCGGATGCGCGAACAGGCGCGCTGATCTGGAAGTACGCCACCAAAGGACCCGTGGTATCCTCACCCGAAGTGCACAATGAGGCAGTCTATGTCGGCTCAGCTGACGGCCATCTCTACAGCCTGACCACCAAGACCGGCAACCTCCTCTGGCGATTCGAAACCGGAGGCCCGATCACTGGTTCGCCTGCTGCCAGCGGGGGAATGGTCTACGTGGGATCCGCGGACCACACGATGTATGCGTTTCCGACTGAGCCTGCTGCCTGATCCTGCTGGGTGCTGTACGATAGCGGACAGCACCTGATCTGGAGACACCGATGGGCATCTGGGACAGGTTGGTCCGTCAAGCAACGAAGAACCGACAGACCCCGCCACAGCGAGAGCAAGCAATGCCCAAGAAACGTGAGCGAGGAGATCCGTTAGAGATTGGCCAGGCCACCGATATCGGAAAGACACGCAGCGCCAACGAGGACGCGTTTCTCACCCTGAAGTCGTTGATTGGCATCGGACCCGAACCCCTGCCGCTGGGGTTGCTCATCATCGCGGACGGCATGGGGGGCCATGTGAAAGGCAAGGAGGCCAGTTCAACGGCCATCCGCGTTTCTAGCAGTGTGATCGTAAGAGAGATACTGCTACCCTTGTTGTCCAGTGAGAGAACGGTTGCCGGAACCCGCCCGGTCCAAGAAGTCCTCACAGAGGCGATCGCTGCCGCCAACCACGCGATCTCCCAACTCGAGGGAGACCCTGGCACCACCCTGACATCCGTGCTCGTGATGGGACACAGTGCCTACGTGGCACATGTCGGCGACACTCGAGTCTACTATCTCCACCATGGGGAGCTTCGACAGATTACACAAGACCATTCTCTCGTCGAAAGGCTGGTACAACTCGGGCAGATTTCCGCCGCCGAGGCACAGGAGCATCCACAGCGCAGTTTCTTGTACCGCGCTGTGGGACAAGGACCAGAACTCGACGTCGACACCCACTTCCTGCGCCTCCAGGAGGACAGCTATCTACTTCTTTGCAGCGATGGACTGTGGAATCAGGTCCCCGAAAAGGAGATAGTGGAGGTGATCGGCGACTCGTTGTCCCCGCAGGAGGCCTGCGGTCGGCTCATCGACCGAGCCAACGACCGCGGCGGTGAAGACAACATAACGCTTGTGGTGGCCAGAGTCAACTACTGACAGAGGAGAGTAACATGGCCCACAGGGTGATACTGCATTTGCTGAATGAAGACCCTATCGTAGCAGATCTGGAGCGAATGCCAGATCCCGGTGACAGCAGCCTAACGGTGTTCGACCCTCATCGCGAAGACGGCAAACCAATACACTACTTGAAGGACGCGAGCTCAGCGGTCATCTTCCCAATGCACCGCATCAGCTCCATAGAGGTCTTCGCGGAGGAAGGAGTCACGGAAGAAGATGTCACCTTCTATCGGGAGGAATCCGACTGATCCCTCCGGCGAGGAACGCCTTTCCTCACCCCCGCAAACGAGCGGCCACCTCGTTGTGCTGGCGCATCGCTGCGTCGATGTCAACGGCGATCAGGCGTCCATCTTCCACCCTGATCCGGCCATCGATGATGTTGACATCCACCTTCACCGGTCCGCAGAACACGAGAGCAGCGACCAGGTCCCCTGACCCAGCATACTCCACACGGTCAGCATCGACAGCTATCAAATCTCCCGCCATGCCCGGCGCCAGAGAACCGATGTCATCACGTCCCAGGAGAGCGGCGCCGCCCAGTGTTGCCATCTCCAGCACTTGACGTGCACTGAGGGCCGTGGGCCCGTGTCTGACGCGCTGCAGGAGTAGAGCCGTACGGGCTTCGTTGAGCATATGTGAGGAGTCATTGCTCGCACTGCCATCCACGGCCAGCCCGACCTTCACCCCGAGCTCCAGCATGCGCTTCACGGGGGCTATGCCCGAGCCCAGGCGCATGTTCGAAGTGGGACAGTGAGCGATCCCTGTGCCCGTCTCGGCGAATAGCCGCATCTCTTGCTCGGTGAGATGGACTCCGTGGGCGTATGACACGTCATCACCCAGCCATCCCAGGTCCGCTAGGTACTCCACCGGCCGGCGGCCGTGCTGTTCCAGACAGTACGCCTCTTCATCCAGTGTCTCCGCGACGTGCGTGTGGCAGTGGACTCCATATTGCCTCGCTAGGTCACGAGAGCTTGTGAGCAGCTGGGGCGTCACGGAAAAAGGTGAGCATGGCGCGACCATGATCCTGCACATGGAGTAGCGGCCGGGGTCGTGGAAAGCCTCTATGACCCTCCGGCAGTCAGCGAGGATCGCTTCCTCGTCCTCCACTAGATCATCGGGTGGCAAGCCACCCTCAGACTCACCCAATGACATGCTCCCTCGACAGGGGTGGAACCTCACACCCAGCTCTGTGGCCGCCCGTATCTCATCATCAAGCGTGACCCCATTGGGAAAGAGGTAGAGCTGATCCACTGCGGTGGTGCACCCTGTGAGCAGCAACTCCCCCAGCCCTACCAGGGCGCTCAGGTACACTGCTTCCGGTGTGAGCTTGGCCCAAATGGGGTATAGGGTCTGTAGCCAAGAGAAGAGAGGCGCATCCTGTGCCGCCGGAAGACACCGCGTCAGAGTCTGGTAGAGGTGATGATGGGTGTTCACCAGCCCTGGAAGGACGATCTTACCCGTCATGTCCATCACCCTGTCGGCGACCACAGGCAGCTCCGAGGTGCGGCCCACGGCTTGTATGACGTTGCCCTCGACGAGAATGGCGCCATCCTCGATCTCGCGTCGCTTCTCGTCCATCGTAACAACAACGAGCGCGTGTCTCAGGAGCAAAGTCGTCATGGCCCACCTACCTCCTTGCCGCACCACCAAAACGGCGACCAAGACTTGGATCCTATCGAGGTCGCCGATCTCACGCTTATTCACGGCCTCAGGCGCCCCTGGCATGGAGAACCGTCACACTGCGGACGCCCGGCCGGCCGTTCCCTCCGACCGGCGTTGGCAAACCCGCTTGGTGGGCTATCTCACCGGCGTCTGGGAGACCACCTCCCACTCGCTGGGCCTCTTGCGCAGGCTAACGTCTTTGGTGGTCGGATTCTGTTCACCTAGGTCGATAACCACTGTCACCGTGGCGGCGCTGTGGGACTCATCGTACCGGACATCTTGGATGAAGAGATAAGAGCGCTCCGGATCGCGAAGCCTGAAGTACTCACCCTCCCGATACGGCCTTTCGAAGGCGTTGCTGACTAGCCACACCATCCTGCCGTCGTGCCCGAAATCCGCCCGAAACTCCCTCGGAGACAACCTGATGACAAGATCGTCCACTTGCATCCCCGGCTCGTCAAGTTCGTGCGCGAAGACTGCCCGCCGGACGGAATCGCTCTCGGAATCCCACCAACTCGCGCACGCCGACAGTTGCGGCAGCAAGGCCAGGGTCGCCAGGATAAGGAATTCTCTAGGTGCCCTTAGATTCATTTGTGTGCATCATAATGCCCGGTCTGAGGCGCGTCCGTCCTCGCCGGAGCGGCACAGGACTTGAACCGCCCTGCGAAGTACCGACCGACGGTTTGGGGCCCGACTGTATCCCCCCGTGGGAAGCCGTCGCCACCTCCGGGGGCTCTGGTAAGTGCCTGGTGAATTAGTGCTCCTGAGATGCCTCGAGTTGGTCTATGGTGGACCTGAGATAGAGCTCAATGAAGTCGTCGATCTCGCCGTTGAGCACCGCTTCCACGCTTCCCCGCTCGTGCCCCGTGCGGTGGTCCTTGACCATGGTGTAGGGATGCATAACATAGGACCGTATCTGGTTTCCCCATTCAGCTGAGACGTGTTTGCCTTTCAGCCGTGCCTGCTCGTTCTCTCGTTCTTCCATTTGGTGCTCCACCAGACGCGCCCGCAGAACCTTCATCGCCGTGGCCCGGTTCTGAGACTGGGAACGCTCATTCTGACAGGTGGCCACGATCCCAGTGGGGACGTGGACTATGCGAACTGCCGAGTCCGTCTTGTTGACGTGCTGCCCCCCAGCGCTGCTGGAGCGGAACGTGTCGATTCTCAGATCGTTGGGATCAATCTCCACCTCAGCGGCATCCTCAATCTCCGGCAACACCTCCACCAACGCAAAAGACGTGTGCCGGCGGTGCGCCGAGTCAAAGGGCGAGAGCCTTACCAATCGATGCACCCCGCGCTCCGCCCTAAGATAGCCATAGGCGTAGCGCCCAGCAATCTCCACGGTGACGCTCTTGAAGCCAGCCTCCTCGCCGAGGGAGCTGTCTATGACTCGCGCCTTGTACCCGCGGTTCCCAGCCCACATCAGATACATCCGGAGCAGCCTCTCCACCCATTCCTGGGAGTCGGTGCCTCCGGCGCCCGCGTGGATAGCGAGCAGCGCCCCGTTGGCATCATACTCGCCGTTGAAAATCAGGTGAAACTCGGACCGACCCAAATCCTCCTTGACTCGCTCGATGTCGGGTTGGATCTCATCTAGGAAGTACTCGTCGCCCTCTTCAGCGGCCATATCCACCAGTTCACGCAGTTCGGTGGCTCGCCGAGAGAGTCCGTTCCACTCTGCGACCTCCTCCTGCAGCAAGGACAGTCTCCGTGTGGC
>JBAVWD010000526.1:0-1671 GCA_049697655.1 Anaerolineae bacterium
CCATTACCCGCGATGCCGCTCACGACATTCATCCGCCCCTCTACTACTATCTCCTGCATTTCTGGGTGCGCCTCTGGGGCGATAGCGAGATCGCTCTCCGCTCCCTTTCCGCCCTGGCCGGCACCATGCTGGTCTGCGCCACCTTTATGCTGGGACGGGAGTTGTTCCATCGACGCGTGGCATACATCGCGGCCTTACTGGCCGCCATCTCCCCTTTCCAGGTCTACTACTCCCAAGAGGCCAGGATGTACATTCTCGTGGCCCTGTGGTCGGCCTTGGCCGTGCTCTTCTCCGTCAGGTGGATGAGATCGTGGACCGCTGTGGGAGATGGCCCGCGCGGTCACACTACCCTCTGCGCGTTGCTCTACGTCTGCTTCACGACGGCGGCGCTGTACACTCACTATTTCGCCTTTGCTATCCCCTTGGTGACGAACATAGCCTACGGACTGCGAATGATCGCCTGCCCATCCCTGCGTCGGCTCCACAGGCTAGCAGCCTGGGCCGGTGCACAACTGGTGATTGCGGCCCTGTACCTTCCCTGGCTGAGACTCGCTGGGGGGCAACTGACCACCTGGCCCGCCGTTAGCGAATCTCTCAGTCTGCGGTTTCTCCTGGAGGAGCTTCTCCGGGTGTTCAGTCTGGGTTTGTCGGTGGAGCCCCGCACCACCCCCGTGGTGATGGGCTTCGGCGTCCTGCTCTTGCTGGGGACTCTCCCCTTCTTGTTCTGGCCTCCCGGCCAGAGGAGGCCGGGCCTGCCGGAGATCTTGCCGCGACCCGAGCTCGACGGCCTCCTGTGCTGCGTGCTCTACCTCTGTCTGCCCGTTCTGGCCATGTACGTCCTCTCCCTGAGCCGCCCGGCCTATGACCCCAAGTTCCTTCTCCTCGTGGCGCCCGCCTTCTGTCTCGTTGTAGGGAGGGGCACAAGTGGGGAGTGGCTTACCGCGGACGGAGAGGGTCGAGCCCGTGCCGTTACCCGCGGGTGCCTTGCTGGCCTTCTTCTGGTGTTCGTCGTGGTCGCCAGTGCGCTATCCCTACGAAACTACTACTACGATGAACGGTACGCTCGCGACGACTACAGAGGAATCGCCAGCTACATCAGCGCCGCTGGACAGGAGGGCGATGCCATCATTCTGAATGCGCCTGGGCAGATAGAGATCTTCTCCTACTACTACCGTGGAGACCTGCCCATCTATCCTCTGCCCGGCCAGCGTCCCCTCGACGAGGGAAAGACGCGGGAGGCCTTGGAGCAGATCGTGGGCCAGCATCGGCAGCTCTACGCCTTGTTCTGGGGCACGGATGAGAGCGATCCAGGCCGCTTCATCGAGGGCTGGCTGGATCAGCGGACCTTCAAGGCCCTGGATTCATGGTTTGGCAATGTGCGGCTGGTCATCTACGCCGTGCCCCGAGCGGAGATCAGTGCGGAGATACAACATCCCCTCGAGCTCATGCTTGGCGACGAGATAGCCCTGCTGGGCTACAGCATCTCCAGTTCGGAGGTTGCATCGGGCGACATCCTCCATCTCACGCTCTTCTGGCAGGCGTCAAAGCCCATCGACCAGCGGTACAAGGTCTTCACCCACATCCTGGATGCGCGGTCACACATCGTGGGGCAGAGAGACGCCGAGCCTGTGGGCGGGACCAGACCGACCACCACGTGGCAGGAAGGAGATG
>JBAVWD010000527.1:0-3641 GCA_049697655.1 Anaerolineae bacterium
TCATCAAGCCCAACATCTGCGTGGCCTACCACAGCTACGAGTACGCAGCCACCACCAACCCCTGGGTCGTGGCCGGGCTGGTCAAGCTCTGCCGCGAGGCGGGTGCGGCACGGGTCAGGGTGATGGACATGCCCTTCGGGGGCACGCCCGAGGAGGCGTACCTGATTAGCGGGATCCAGGAGCAGGTGCTGGCGGCGGGCGGCGAGATGGAGGTCATGCCCCAGTTCAAGTTCGTGCCCACCGACATCCCCGAGGGGAGGGACCTGAGGAGCTGCGAGATCTATGACGAGGTGCTCAACGCCGACCTGGTGATCGACGTGCCCATCGCCAAGCATCACGGTCTGGCCAAGCTCACCCTGGCCATGAAGAACCTGATGGGCGTGATCCGCGGCCGGCCGGCCATGCACATCAACCTGGGGCAGCGCCTGGCCGACCTGGCCAGTAGAGTCCGGCCGGGGTTAATCGTAGTGGACGCCGTCCGCGTTCTCACGGCCAACGGTCCCACCGGCGGCAATCTGGACGACGTGAGGAAGCTGGATACGGTGATCGCTACCACGGACATCGTAGCCGCCGACTCCTACGCAGCCACGCTCTTTGGCCTTCAGCCGTTGGACCTGGATTACGTCCGGGCGGGGACGGAGATGGGTCTGGGTCGCAGCGACCTACGCAGCCTGAGGATTGAGGAGCTGTCCCTTGGCGCATAAGGGAAAGCGCAGGGTGCCCTGGGTTCGTTTCAGGAGGACGGTCCAGGGGCTGGCCCTGGCCGCCTTCGTGGGGCTGTTCGTGTGGTCACGGCGCGGCGGGTGGCCGCCGTCCATGGTCAACGTCCCCCTGCGCCTGGATCCCCTGGCCATGCTCTCGCACCTGCTCTCCAGCCGCACGGTGCTCCTGAGCTCTTCCCTGGCGCTGCTGGTGCTCCTCCTGACGCTGGTTCGCGGGAGGATGTGGTGTGGGTGGTTGTGCCCGCTGGGGACGGTGCTAGACCTGTTCTCGCTGCGGAGATGCCGCGGGGGAAGGCAAGCCCCTCCGGAGTCCTGGCGGAAGCTCAAGTATGGGCTGCTGCTGACTATTCTCCTGGCGGCCCTGTTCACCAACCTTACCTTGATGATCTTCGATCCGCTGACCATCCTCTTCCGCACCCTCTCGGTGAGCGTGTGGCCGGCGGTGGACCAGTTGGTCACCGTGGCCGAGGGCTCTCTCTATAGGGTGCCTATACTGCGCTCTTTCGTATCTTCGTTTGATGGGCTGGTGCGGCCCAGGGTGTTTCCGGCCCAGCCCGCGTTCTATCGATACACGGCTCTGTACGCCGGGGTGTTCCTCGGAGTAGTGGCCTTGAACCTGCTGGCCTCCCGCTTCTGGTGCCGTTACCTTTGCCCTCTGGGGGGTCTCTTGGGGCTGGTGAGCAAGGTCTCCTTTAAGCGCCGGGAGGTGAACGACCGTTGCCTGGAGTGCGACGCCTGCGTGGGGGTCTGCCCCACGGGGACCATAAACGCAGAGAGAGGGTATGCGAGCGACCCCGGTGAGTGTACGGTGTGCCTCAACTGCCTGGAGACCTGCCCCTACGGGGCCATTGAATTCACGTGGCAACTCACGCCCGCTGGGTGGCAGACTTACGATCCCAGCCGCCGGCAGGTCCTGGCGGCCTTTGGATCGGCCATCGCGGGGCTGGCCCTGGCCCGCAGCACCAGCACTTCCGCGCACGATCATTCCCGACTCATCAGGCCCCCGGGTGCTCGGGAGAACAATCTGTTGTCCAAGTGTATCCGCTGTGGCGAGTGCATCAGGGCCTGTCCGACCAGTGCCATCCAGCCCTCCCTTGTGGAGGCCGGCCTGGAGGGACTGTGGACGCCGGTGCTGGTGCCCAGGCTGGGCTACTGCGACTACTCGTGTAACGCCTGTGGCCAAATCTGCCCGGTGCAGGCCATACCGCCGCTGTCTCTGGAAGAGAAGCGGCAGCAAGTCATCGGCAAGGCGTACATCGACCAGGACCGCTGCATCGCCTGGGCCGATCTCAAGCCCTGCATCGTCTGCGAGGAGATGTGCCCGGTGCCTGACAAGGCCATCAAGCTGGAGACGGTGGACGCAGTGACGCCCGAAGGAGAGACGGTGACGGTGCAGCGCCCACGGGTGGTCCGGGAGCGGTGCATCGGCTGCGGGATCTGCGAGTACAAGTGCCCGGTGAACGGCGAGGCGGCGATTCGGGTCTACGTGCCGCCTGACATCCTCTGATCGCCACCTGGCTGATGAGGGGTGGGGTATGCTCTCTTCTGCCCGCGTCGCCAGGTCGCGGGCGGACGTGGCTGCTGGCTCACGATGGGGATGACTTCGGTGGCCGAAATATACCGGTTTCGATGAGACAAACGTATCGGAGTTGGAGGAGGCTTTGCTATCGTTGGTTCGCTCCCAGGACGTCAGCGGCGTGGAGCGGTCCGCCCACGGGACGAAGTACGTGGTCGAAGGCGAGATTGGGACGCCCAGCGGGCGCCGACTCACCTTAAGGACGGTATGGATCATTGAATCCGGCACACAGGTACCTCGTTTGGTCACTGCCTATGCCCTGCAACCCGGGCAAGAGGAAACGTAGCATGATTCGAGAGCTGGATACGGTGGTTCTCACTCGAGACCTTGAGGAGTATGGTCTTAGACAAGGCGACATAGGGGCTGTGGTGCACTGCTACCCAGATGGCACCACGTACGAGGTGGAGTTCGTCGGCGCGGAAGGCGCGACTGTTGCGTTGGCGACTCTGAGGTGCGAGGACATCCGCCCCGTCGGTGGTCGCGAGATCCTTCACGTCCGCGAACTGGCGCGGCGGGAGGGCTAGCCTTCCGGGTGGCGGCAGACTGTCGGCCGGGCGTACACGATGGACATCGCTGAGTCGCCTGAGCCGGCGTCAAGCCGCGCGTCGTCTGCGAAGAGATGTGCCTCGTGAACGGCGAGGCGGCGATTCGGGTCTACCGTGCTGCCTGCCGTCTTGTGAGCGGCACCTGGCTGATGAGGGGCAGTGTGTGCGCTACTAGGCCGGCGTCGTCGGGTCGCTGGCGGACGTGGCCGCCGATGTACCGAGGCGAGAGGGAAACCCTGACAAAGAAGAGCGTTACCTGTACGTGGTGGTGGTGCGTCTGGCGACCTTGGTGACGATAACTGCGCGGTCGTGGTCGCGGACGGCGTATATCACTCTGTAGTCTCCAACGCGGATGCGATAGAAATCCCTCTTGGGGGCCAACTTGCGGCAACTGCGTGGTCGAGGTTCGTCCGCCAAGCCCTCTATGGCTGCTCTCAATCTTGCCAGATCCGACCCGTGTAGCCGGTCGAGCGATCTGGTTGCGGCCGGTGTGAGTTCAACCCTGTAGGTCGCCGTCGCGCGCTCGTTCTCGGAAGTACTTGAAGGCGTCAATGCCTCCCTCCAGTTCGTATTCCGCCAGGGAGGTCTCGGAGTCGGCCAGATCCTGAGCTACTTCCATGGCTTGTACCCACCACTCCAAGGCTTCGAGGACAAGGTCCTGCAACGGTGTTCCTCGTCTCTCGGCTTCGCTTTCCAGGCGGTCGAGCAATTCCTCGTCGTCTATGTTGAGCACCAATCGTTGCACTGCCAGGGTTCTCCTCGCTTTGTGGCCAAGCTGCGACAATCACATTATATGAG
>JBAVWD010000528.1:0-1651 GCA_049697655.1 Anaerolineae bacterium
CTGGCTTACGGGCACCGCGCTGATCCATTCCTTGATGTTCCGTGGGACCAGGGTCAGGATCGGCCACATCGCCCTGGCCGTGGCCTCCTTTGCGCTCTGCATCTTCGGGACCTTCGTTACCCGCAGCGGCATGATAGGGTCCGTTCACGCTTTCTCCGTGTCGAGGATAGGCCTGTACTTCCTGGGTTTCCTGGCCCTGGTCATCGCTGCCTCCATCGCGCTCACCGCTAAGCGGCGTGCGGGATTGGGGAGTGACGAGGAAGCAGCGAGCCTCGCTTCGCGTCCCTCAGCGCTCGTACTGACCATCGTTCTCCTGGTGGCAGCTACGGCCGCCATCCTGATAGGCACGCTGTTCCCGCTTGTTTCCGACGCCCTCAACGTGGCGCTGACCTCGAACTACTTCAACTTGAGTACCGCAGCAATCATGGGACCCCTTATTCTGGTCATGGGCATCTGTCCCTTCACCACCTGGAAAGGCGGATCACTCAGGTCCCTGGCGAGATACCTTGTGGTTCCCATCATCGGTGCCATGTTGACGGCAGTCCTCCTCGTTCTGCTTGGTGTGAAGGACCGCTTTGGCGTTTTGGCTTTCTCCATCTGCTCCTTTGTGGGCATAGCGACTCTGTACCAGTTGGTCAGTGGTTTTCGCACCGGTAGTCGATCATCGGGCAACAGCCGACTCTCGGCCTTCGCGACCGCGATGCTAAGACAGCGCAGGCGGCATGGGGCGTACGTGGTCCACCTGGGGATCGTGTTCATCACCATGGGCGTGGTCGGCTCTTCAGCCTATAAGATCGAGGAGTGGGTCACGCTGGACCCAGGGGCTTCGTTCACTGTCGGTTCCTACTCCTTGCGCTACGATGACTTCTCCTTCAGGCCTGGCCCAGGCAAAGACATAGCGACGGTCACGCTGAGCCTCCTTCAAGGGGAGGGCCAGGTGGGTGTCCTCCGCCCGGAAAAGCAGTTCTATCACAGTACGCAGCAGCCGGTGAGCGAGGTGGCAATCCGCACTACTCTGCGCGATGACCTCTACGTTGCTCTGTCAGGCTGGGAAGAGGATAGTGAGGCCATAGACCTCCAGGTCGTTGTGAGTCCCCTTCAGGTTTGGATATGGATCGGCGGTGCAGTACTGCTGTTGGGGGCGGTCGTCGCCCTCTGGCCGACGCGCAGCCGAGATGTCGAGGACCAGCAGATCGAAGAGGCCATCGAGCACCTGCGCCAGAGCTCGAGGGAGGACCGCCCACGATGAGGAAACTGCCTCTGCTCCTCCCCGCTGTGCTGCTGTGGCTGGTCACCACTCCGGCTGTGTTGGCTCAGGGCGAAGGCATCATTGAGGGGCAGGTGGCCAACGGAACCGCTGGCGCTCCGCCAGAGAGCGTGGCTGGCCTGGAGGTGACACTGTACGAAGTGGCGGATGGAGCCGCCGAATTGATGGCAACCACAACCTCTGATGGCGACGGCTGGTTCCGTTTTGAGGGTCTGGCTACGGAACCCGACCGCAGTTACAGATTCCAGCTGGAGTATGAGGGTATCGTGTATGGGGCCGTGAGCGGGTTTCCCGCCGACGACACACTGCTCCGCGTGGCAGCCACAGTCTACGAGACCACTGCCAGTGACAGCAACATCGCAGTCGATCGCCATCATGTGATTG
>JBAVWD010000529.1:0-2134 GCA_049697655.1 Anaerolineae bacterium
TCCTTGACGAGCACACCGGTGAGGCCGGCATCATCACCAGAGTAGACACCTTCGTGGACACCGTGAAGATGAGGGTTCGAGCGTGACGGAGCGCGTGTTCACCATGCCGCTATGCGGCAACGCCTACATCCCATTCAAGGGCGCAGCTGAGCAACTGGGCCTTAACGTGGTGGTCCCACCCCCCATCACCAACGAGACCATCGCCCTGGGGGCCCGATACAGCCCGGAGGGCATCTGCCTGCCCTTCAAGGTCATCATCGGCAACTACCTCCAGGCCATCGAGAAGGGCGCCAACTCAGTGGTGTTCTACATCAACAGCCAGGCGGGTTCCAAGAAGCACGGCGGGGGCGGAGGCGGGATGTGCCGCTTCCGGCACTATGGCCACTTGCAGCAATTGGTGATGAGCAAGACCGGAGCGAACGTCGAGTTCTTCATCCTTGGAGAGGGCGGCGGTCTCGTTGAACAGATGAAGAAGGTCACCGGCAAGGGGACCTGGGACATCATCCGCACCCTCAGAGTGGCCATCAAGAAACTGCGGCTCATCGAACTCCTGGAGGAGCTGTCTTGGAAGTATCGCGCCGTCGAGAGGAAACGCGGCGCCACCTCCAAGGCCCTAAACAAAGCCCTCACGTACCTGGAGGGCGTGCAGGACTTCAAGACACTGGATGGCCTGGATCCCGAATCGTTCTTCTCCCGCGTCGAGACGGTCGAGCAGGAGCCACTCAAGATCGGGGTTGTTGGGGAGTTCTACCTCCTGGTGGAGCCGGCCAGCAACTGCCACGTATTCGAGATGCTAGGCGAACTGGGTGTGGAAGTACACAGACACCTCTGTCTGGGCGAGGCCGTGTTGCGCTATCCACCCAGTTTCATCTTGGGCAAGCTGATGGCCTGGTGGCTGAACATGAGCATTCCCTCCCGGGCTGAGATCGCCGAGATCGCCAGGCCCTACTTGAGCTGTTCTGTGGCTGGGCACGGGAGAGAGTCTGTGGCCGACACCATCAGGTTCCACGACGCGGGATGCGACGGAGTCCTGCATCTTCTGCCCATGGGCTGCATGCCTGAAGTGACGGTGCGGCCCATCCTCCGCAAGGTCAGCGAGGACTACAACTTCCCAGTCCTGAGCCTTAGCTTCGACGAGTTGATCAGCGAGGGAGCCATCAGAACGAGAATCCAGACCTTCGTGGACGTGATCCGTATGGGAAGAGAGCGAAGGGGCAAAGACCATGCATTACCTGGGAGTTGACGTAGGTAGTGTATCGGTCAAGTTTGCCCTCATTGACGAAGGGAAGAACGTCGTCGATACGCTCTACATGCGCAACCATGGTGTCATCCCTACAGTGAAGAAGGGGATGGCTGAGTTCAGAGAGCAACTCCCCTCGGACATCGAGGTGGGTGGCGTAGGCGTCACTGGGAGCGGAGCTGGTTTCTCCAAGGTGCTGGTCGGCGCCGACGTGCACAAAACGGAGATATTGGCCCACGCCATAGGCACGCTGCATTTCGTGCCCGAGGTCAGCGTCATCTTTGAGATCGGTGGTGAGGATTCGAAGGTCATCTTTCTGAGAAACGGGATCATCACCGGTTTCGAGATGAACAGGATCTGCTCTGGTGGTGCGGGCGCCTTTCTCGATTCCTTGGCCGGCAGGCTAGATATACCCATCAGCTCCGTGGGCGAACTGGCACTGAAGAGAAGGAACGACGTGAACATCGCCTCGCGCTGCACAGTCTTCGCTACGACCGACGCGGTACACAAACTCAACTCCGGCTACGAGCTAGAGGACGTCCTGATGGGTGTGTGCAACGGTCTGGTACGCAACTACCTGGCCATGCTCTACCGCAGGGTCAGCCCCCCTCCCTATACCTTCCAGGGAGCTACCAGTAAGAACGTAGCCCTGCGCTACGCCCTGGAGCAGCAGCTGGGGGCCGAGGTGATCGTCCCGCCCTATGCTGAGTCGCTGGGCGCCATCGGTGCAGCGATGCTCGCCCTGGAGAACCGCCCTGCAGAGACCAAGTTCAAGGGGTTTCAGCTGGCTGATTTCGACTACCAGATCCACTCGTTCATCTGCCAGGACTGCGAGAATCACTGCGAGATCACGCAGATCATGCAGACCGGCGACCCCATCGCCAGCAACGGCTC
>JBAVWD010000530.1:0-3439 GCA_049697655.1 Anaerolineae bacterium
GAGCGCTGGATTCCCGTGTTCATGTAGGCCTCGTTATTGTAGCAGACGTAGAGCGCCTTGTGACCCCGCTCCATCATCCCGGACAGGGCCTGGATCCCGATGTCGTAAGTGCCTCCATCGCCCCCAAAGGCCACGAACTTGAGCCCTCGTTCCTCCATCTTGCCCTGCTTGACCAGCGAGCGATACATGGCCTCCACGCCGCTGATGGTGGAAGCCGCGGTCTCGAAGGCGGTGTGGATCCACGGCACGTTCCAGGCGGTGTAGGGGTAGATGGTGGTCGAGACCTCCAGACAGCCGGTGGCGTTGGCGACCACGACCGGCTCATCAATGGCGGTCAGGATCTGGCGCACGATGATCGGCGCCGCGCAGCCAGCACAGAGCCGGTGCCCGGACGTCAGGCGGTCTTCCTTCTTAGACAGTTCCTTTAGTTTCAGCGCTGTGGCCATACTTGTCCCCCTCACAAAGCTGGCGCACCCCTACAGTGTCCAGCCTTGCACGCTCATACCAACGACGGCCTGCCTTACTCACGTACGCCGAGATAGCTGACCAGTTGTTTCACCTTTCTTGTATTGGCGATGTCCGCCAGATCCCTCACCACGCTCTCTATCTGGTCCGGGGTTGTGTCTCGACCACCCAGTCCGAAGATATAGTTGACTATCTTGCCCGGTATGTCATGGGTCTTGCAGGCAGCCGATAGTTCCATGAACAAGGGGCCGCCGAGGGCACCAAAGGAATCGGAGCGGTCCATCACACCGATCACCGCTTTGTCTCGCAGCGCATCGGCTAGTTCCTCCGCCGGAAATGGCCGAAAGACGCGGGGTTTGAGCAACCCAACCTTGACACCTTGGGATCGCAGATCGTCCACGACACTCTTCGCGGTACCCGCAGTTGAGGACAGGACCACCAGGGCCAGTTCAGCGCCATCCAACCGGTACTCCTCGAAGAAGCCATAGCGCCGCCCGAAGCGTTTCTCAAAGTCCGCCGCCACCTCGGGAATGACCCTGTGGGCGTGCTTCATCCCCTCCACTTGCTGTCGCTTGTGTTCCATGTAGAAGTCGTAGAAGTCCAGAGGACCGTAGGTCACCGGATGGTCCACGTCCAGCAAAGGCTCGTGGGCCTTGAACGGGCCGACGAAATCCCGAACAGCCTCGTCGTCCTCTATCTGTACACGCTCCAGGCCATGGCTGGTGATGAAACCGTCGAACATGCTCATCACGGGCAAGAGCACGTCCTCATGCTCAGCGATGCGCACCGCCTGGATGCAGTTGTCGTATGCCTCCTGAGGGTCCTCGCCATAGAGCTGGATCCAGCCGGAATCACGGGTACCCATGGAGTCGCTATGGTCGCAGTGGATGTTGATCGGCCCCGAAAGGGCCCGATTGACCACCGCCATCACCAGAGGCGCCCTGTTGGAAGCGGCGATGTACACCATCTCCCACATGAAGGCCAGCCCGTTGGCGGAAGTGGCGGTCATCACCCTCCCCCCAGCCGCCGACGCGCCGATGCAGGCGGCCATGGCGCTGTGCTCGCTCTCCACCCTGACGAATTCCGTATCCACCTCCCCATCCGCCACGAACTGCGAGAAGACCTGTACTATGTTCGTTTGGGGCGTGATGGGATAGGCAGCTACCACATCGGGGTTGATCTGGCGCATGGCCTCCGCCGTAGCGGTGTTGCCATCCATGGCTTCGAATCTACTCATCCTGAAAACGCCTCCTGTCCAAGGCAACTAGAGAAGCAAACTGCTACCCCTCAGCTTCCGCCTCCCCCACCATGGCGATGGCTTCGACAGGGCAGATCGAAGCGCAGATGCCGCAGCCCTTGCAATACTTCAAGTGGAACCCGACCATCTCCTCATCCTGGACATCGATGGCAGCATCGGGGCAGAAGACCCAGCATTGCAGGCAGTTGATGCACTTCTCTTTATCCAGTACGGGCCTCATCGCCCGCCAACTGCCCGTCTCGTATTCGCGCGCGTTGCCAGCCTCGACTATCTTGCCGCCAATGGGGATTGTTTTCCAACCGGCGTTCAAATCCGCCATCTAGCCCTCCCGAACCTCGTCTGCCGCCCGCTGGACAGCTTCTACGTTTCGCTTCACTACCTCTGTGCCGAACTTGTCCCCGAATTGCTTGCGAGTCTGAGCGATCAGGTCCTCAACGCTTAGGATGCCCGTGGCTTTGACCAAGGCGCCCAGCATTGGTGTGTTGGTGATCTCGCGTCCGAGGGTCTCGAGTGCGATCTTCGTGGCGTTCACCGTGAAGACCTTGCCCGTGCGGAAACCCACTATGTCGCGAACTTCAGCTGGCGATTGGTCGGTGTTGACCAACAGAACCCCATCCTTCTTCAGGCCTTCAGCCACGTTGACAGCCTCCAGCAACGTCGGGTCCAGCACGAGAACGATGTCTGGTTCCTGTATCTGACAGTGCCTGTGGATCGGTTTTGGGCTCGTGCGGGTGAAGGCCCTGATAGGCGCGCCGGCGCGCTCTGGACCGTAGTCGGGAAAGGCCTGAAAGTACAGTCCGCTGTCCAGGGCAACTTGTGCCAGCATCTTGCCGGCGGTAACCACGCCCTGACCTCCACGCCCATGCCAGCGAATCTCGGTTAGTTCGGCCACACTGTCCTCCTAGCAACAAAAAGAGCGATCGTGTTCGCTCACCATGCACCAACTGACTATTATACAGTACAAGCTTCGAGAAGGCCAAATCGGGACTTGTCCACAGAGACTTGCTGTGCTACGATAATCGAGTAGTCAACTGCGGCTGCGGTGCCCGATCAGGCTTGTGAAACGCAGCCTGCAATGCGGTGCCACCTGACCAATTGCCCTGAGGGAAACTCACGATGCGCCAGGCGTCCAGCAAGGCTTGGGTACTGATTCCGGTCTTGTGCTTTGTGGCCGGGGTCGTTGTTGCCTTGCTTCTCAGGGACATGCTCCCCATACCCCACACTGCGCTGGAATCAGAGGCGCAGGCGGCGGCGGAGCTATCGACTCCGTCGCCTCAGCGCATCTCGACACCCACCGGCACAGCGACTCCCACACCCACGCCATTGCCTCCCACCGCCACGCCGGTGCCGCGCACTCCCACCAGCACTTCTGCCCCCACGCCAACGGCTACACCTGCATCAACGCCCATCTCTATACCTCCTCCGCAGGCGCAGGGGTCACCCCAGAAGCCGCAGGTGATCTCGCGCGCCGAGTGGGGTTCGATGGAGGTAACGGAGGGATACGTGCCCCATACGCTGGAGCGGATCACCATCCATCACGATGGCTCCGAATTCTACGGAGGAGCGGTGGCCCGCATGAGATCCCTTCAGAGTGGGTCTCGCAACAGGGGCTGGGTTGACATCCCCTATCACTTCCTCATCGACCAGGAAGGGAAGATCTACGAGGGTCGTCCCCTCCAGTTTGTGGGCGACACCGCGACCGAATACGATCCCACG
>JBAVWD010000531.1:0-7214 GCA_049697655.1 Anaerolineae bacterium
GAGCGCTGCCTACTCACTCCACAACCACTATCATAACTCAGAGTACCAGAAGAGCCCCAACTGGAGGGGGCTATCTTCCTACCTGGAAATCGAGACCGGGCCTGGTGACGTCACCGTGCTCAACTACCCAGATCCCACCTTCTCGTACTATTACCACGGAAGAGCTCCGAGCTTCATCCTCCCTCAAGGCTTTCTCTCCCTGGAGATGAAGCAGGAAACCGCACAGCGCCTGAGCCGGCTCGCAGGCACGTACGAGCGCATATGGTTCTATCCCTTGACAGATGTCAGGTGGGACAATGAGGGGTTCGTCGAGAACTGGCTGAATCGGCATGCCGCGCTGATCGACGAACGGGATATCCACGGCTTCAGGTGGCTGATCTACACCCCCACCATGGTCTCGCTGGAGGAAGTCCAGTATCTCGTCGACGCTGGCGTGGGAGATGCCATTCTGCTACGGAGATACGACTGCGACCAGTGCGAGAGCGCCGACTCAGGGCCTCTCTCAGTCGAGCCAGGGATCACCCTTCATCTGACCCTCTACTGGGAGGCCACCGACTACATCCAGACCCCTTACTCAGTATACATCCACCTACGCGATGCGTCTGGTATGGTCATTGCTCAGCGGGACAGTGCGCCACGGGGGGGCGACTTTCCCACCCGCTGCGCGATCACCGGCACCATGACCCCGGCCCTATCTAGCTCCCATGCCAACTCAAGCTGTGTCCAAGTCCTCATCGCGACTCCTGTCTAGGTGTACTCCGCACACCCGACTCTACCACAGTTGTCGCATTTCTAATGAGATTAACCCGGGGTCTCACTTGAGGCACGATGGTCTGGTTAGCCACAGTGTCGAGGAGGGGGCCACCTATGCTGAAAGTGGAGGACCGATTCATGATCAAGGACATGGACCGCAGAGGGATGGCGATCAGCGAGATCGCCCGCATCACCGGGCATGACCGCAAGACGATTCGAGCCATCCTGAATGGCCCGGTCAGTCCGCCACCACGGAACCGGAAGCCCAGGGCCAAGAAGCTGGATCCCTTTGTGCCATATCTGGAAAGGCGTATCGAGGAGGGCGTGGTCAACTGTAACAAGCTGCTGGATGAGATCCGGAGGCATTGATGTCAGACGAGCTCCCCTGTGAGGTACCCCTAGTAACTTGCCTGTCCCAGACTAAGCCAGTATAATGAGCTAAGTCGCAGACCTCCTCGCTGAGGCCATTCTCAAAGTGGAGGCCAGGATGAGGAGAACGGTAGCTAGATGCGTATCGGGATTGACGCCCGACTGGTGCACTATAGCCGCGCGGGTATCGGGCAATACATCGCAGGGCTCGTGGGGGGATTGAGTGAATGCGATGAGGACCACGAGTTTGTCCTTCTGCAGAGTCGGAAGGACAGAACGGTCCTGGCCGACACGCCCAACTTCACCAGGAAGTCTCTCTGGACCCCCAGCCATCACCCTCTGGAGCAGCTAGTTCTGCCCTTCGAGATCAGCCCCTTGCGCCTGGATGTCCTGCATAGCCCTGATTTCATCCCACCCTTCCGACGCGACTACAGATCGGTAATCACGGTCCACGATCTGGCCTTCCTTCTCTATCCCCATTTCCTCACCGAGGAAAGCGCGCGGTACTATGGTCAGATAGATCGCGCCGTGCGACACGCTGATCACATCGTTGCAGATTCCCTCAGCACCAAGCGAGACATCATTAACTTTCTTGGCGTGCCGGAAGCCAAGATCACCGTTATTTACGCGGCTGCAAACCGCATCTACCGTCCTATCAAGGACGAGCAACTCCTCGAACAGAGGTGCCTGAGCTACGGCCTCGACAGACCCTTCGTACTCTTCGTCAGCACAATCGAACCCAGGAAAAACCTGCCGACTCTGCTGCGAGCCTTTCGCCGACTTCTGGATCACTACAAGTTGGACGTGACGCTGGCCGTGGTGGGCGAGCGCGGTTGGTTCTGTGGCGAGGTCTTCGCCGTCGCCGACGAACTGGAGTTGAACGACAATGTCGCCTTCCTTGGCCATGTGCCCGCGGAGGATCTCGCGGCACTGTACAACGCGGCTCGCATGAATGTGCACCCCTCCTTCTATGAAGGCTTCGGGCTGCCGCCCCTCGAGGCCATGGCTTGCGGCACACCCACCATCGTCGCCAACGTGTCCTCCCTGCCCGAGGTAGTGGCAGACGCAGCGCTGCTGGTAGCACCCGAAAACGTGGAAGGCTGGACAGTGGCCATGTGGAGGCTTCTCACAGACGATTCCCTCCATGCGGAATTGTCAGAGAAAGGCCTCAAGAGGGCCAAGATCTTCTCCTGGGAGAAAGCGGCACACATGACACTGGACCTTTACAAGCGCCTGGCGTGATGAGTCCCAAACTCCTCTTCCTGACACCCGACCTCCCGTATCCTCCCCACCAAGGCGCTGCCATTCGGACCCTCAACCTCATCAAGAACCTGGCTCCCCGGTACGAAATACGTCTCCTGTCATTCGTCCAGGAAAGAGACATCTCGAGGCGGATCGAGGCACTGGCGCACTACTGCGCCAGTATGGTGACCGTTCCCTCCCCCCACCGCTCTACAGCCCGTCGAGCGATGTCTGTCCTCTTCTCCCACAACCCAGACATGGCTCTGCGTCTGCCATCCCCTGAGTTCTCCGATGCGTTGCGGATTTCTCTGTCTCGTGAGCGATTTGACTTCGTCCAAACAGAGGCCATCGAGATGGCACAGTACGGGCTTGCTGTCAAGAGAATGAAGCTCCCCTCTCAGCCCTTGGTCGTATTCGACGACATCAACGCCGAGTATCTCCTCCAGAGAAGGGCCTTTGAGACCGACGTCCGGCAACCCAGACGATGGCTGGCGGCAATATACTCGTTGATCCAGTGGCGCAAGCTACAGCGCTATGAGTCTCACGCCTGCCGCCAGCTGGACAGAATTGTCGTGGTGTCTGAGGCCGACGCGAAGGCACTCCAGAGGCTGGTTCCAGCGCTGCAGTGTGCCGTCGTACCCAATGGAGTTGACACCGATTTCTTCACGCCCTGGGAGGCGGAGGATTCTGACACCACACTGGTCTTCACCGGCAAGATGGATTTCCGACCGAATGTTGATGCCGTTCTCTGGTTTGCCCAAGAGGTGCTTCCTCTCATCCAACGAGAGATGCCGCAGGTCTCATTGAAGGTCGTGGGCAGAAACCCCCATCCTCGACTGCAGGGCCTGCAGCGATCATCGAACATCATCCTAACCGGGTACGTTGACGACGTAAGGCCATACATCGCAGAAGCGGCGGTCTATGTGGTCCCACTGAGAGTGGGTGGCGGCACGCGGCTTAAGCTCTTGGAGGCGATGTCCATGGCCAAGGCCATAGTATCCACATCTCTGGGATGCGAGGGCATACCAATCCGCCCGGACCGCGAGTTGGTGATCGCCGATGATCCAGAGTCGTTCGCCCGAGCCGTTGTCAGGCTGATGAGATATCGTGAACGGCGGGCGCAGCTCGGCATCTCAGCCCGCGAGCTCGCGGTGTCCGAACACGACTGGCGGCACATCACACCGTTGCTGGAGCGCGTGTATGAAGGCTAGGCTGCGCACTGCCGTGCTGCGGGCTGTGGCTTGGGCTTCCAAGCCCTGGTCACGTCGAGTTTCATCTCCGCCACCTTTCGAGGCTGCCCGCATCCTGCTCATCCGTCCTGACCACGTCGGAGACTTGCTCTTCACCACGCCGGCCATCCGAGCCTTGCGTTTATCCTTACCTGACGCTTACATCGCCTGCATGGTAGGTCCATGGGCAGCGGAGATCGTGCAGAATAGCCGACACCTTGACGAGGTCCGCACCTGCCCTTTCCCGGGCTTCACCCGAGAGCCAAAGAAGCACCTCCTGGGTCCATACATAGTGCTGTGGCGCTACTCGCGCATCCTCCGAGCGGGTTCTTTCGATGCGGCTGTGATAATGCGCTTCGACCACTGGTGGGGGGCGATGCTGGCCTGTTGGGCCGGAATCCCTAGACGAGTCGGGTACGGCCTGCCAGCGGTGGCCCCTTTCCTGACAGAGGCTCTGCCCTACACAGCTGACCAGCACGAAGTTGAACAGAACGTGCGCCTGATCTCAGCCGTTACAGTCGGAAACGGGGCCGAGCCAGGCCCCCTAGAGTTCCACCCTAGATCGGATGATATAAGATCCGCAGCCAGACTTCTTGCCAGCGTGGGGAGCAATGGAGGATACCTGTGCCTTCACCCTGGAGCTGGAGCCCCCGTCAAGCTCTGGCGTCGGGAGGCCTTCGCGCAGGTGGGCGACGCTCTGGCCCAGGAATACGGCCTTCGGGTAGTCATCACCGGTTCGGCAGGAGAGCGCCAGCTAGCCGAGAGCATCGCCGAGCGAATGGAGTTCAAACCCCATGTCATAGCAGGGCAAACTGGCCTTGGTGAACTGGCAGCCATCATGGCAAACAGCAGACTGGTCATAGGCGTGGACAGCGGAGCGCTACACCTGGCTGTTACCCAAGGAGTACCCACCATTCACCTCTACGGCCCCGTGGACCACCGCACCTTCGGGCCCTGGGGCGATCCTCGTAGGCATATTGCCTTGGTGTCCGACATGGAATGCGTACCATGCCAGCGCCTCGACTACGGGTTGGACGAACTGGACGATCATCCGTGCGTGCGCTCCATCCCGGTGGCTCAGGTACTCGAGGCAGCCCGTTACCTCCTGGGCAGCAGTAGCCTCGCTGGGGGCGCGATGGTATAATACCCCACAACCCGGGGCCTGAGAGGGTTCATGTCAGACGAACTGACCGCACTGCAATCGGCGGAGGACTCTCACTGGTGGTTCGCAAGCAGGACACGCGCTCTGCTCGGGCTACTGGACAGAGAGTTGGTAGACAACAATCTGAGAGTGCTTGACGTCGGTTGCGGTGCAGGGAATATGATTCTTCATCTCAGCCGATATGGCTCCGTGGTGGGAATCGACAACAACCCCGTACCCCTGGAGATCGCCCATCAGCGTGGCTATGATGCCCGGCTGGCTCAGGCGGAGGACATGCCTTTCGAGGACGAGTCATTCGATCTGGTGACCACTCTGGACGTCATAGAACACAGTGACGACGATCTGCGGATTCTGCGAGAATGCCATCGCGTCTGCGCAAACGGCGGCCTGGTCGCCATCACGGTGCCCGCGTTTCAATGGCTCTGGAGCCACAACGACGTGATCAACGATCACAAGCGCCGCTACTCGCGGTCAGAGCTGCGCGCCAAGCTAACCCAGGCGGGCTTTGACGTCAGACGCATGACCTACAACAACTGCTTCATCTTTCCTGTGGCGGCACCGTTGATCCTGGCAAGGCGCAGAGCTGAGAGAGAGCCAGAGTTGACCACACCCTCCACCAAGCAGGGAGCGTATCAGGTGGAGATGGAGCCTGCCTCGCCCCCAATCAACGCCATTTTGGACGGCGTCGGTCGTTTGGAGGCCGCAGTGCTGCGTGTCACCGACCTACCCTACGGCACGTCTATCATCTGCATCGCCTCGAAGGGAACTGGGGTCGCCGACAGCGAAGCAAGACCTCCCCAGAGAGCCTTGAAGCGTCAACTTGAGCATCCGAGGTCCAGTGAGCGAGAGTAACAGCGTAAGACGGAGAGCTTCAGAACACACTGTGGAAGTAGGGCGCGCGATGGACGAGTTCGTCATCGAAGGGGGTCAACCCCTGAGGGGCACCCTGGTCCCCAGTGGCAACAAAAACACCGCTCTACCCATGCTGGCCGCTGCGCTCCTCACCGATCAGAAGGTGGTGCTCAGGAATGTGCCTCGCATCGACGATATCCGCACTATGGAGGACATCATCAGCAGATTGGGCGTCACCGTGGAGGAGACAGGCTCCCACGAGTTGACCGTGCACGCCAGGAACGTGGAAACGACGGACCTGGAACCCGAGCTGTGTCGACGCATCCGGGCGTCTATTCTCCTGGCAGGACCTCTACTCGCACGATGCGGCCAGTGCAGGCTGCCTCCTCCGGGAGGTGACGTCATCGGAAGGAGGCGCGTGGACACGCACCTCATGGCCCTGGAATCCCTCGGTGCGGAGATCAGAATAGACCACGGTTACGAGATGAAAACCAGCGGACTGAAAGGGCACGAGATCTTCCTGGACGAGGCCAGTGTCACAGGCACCGAGAATGCGCTCATGGCTGCGTGCACTGCCAAGGGCAGGACCATCATCAAGAATGCCGCGTCAGAACCGCACGTACAGGAGCTGGCCATCTTCCTCAACAAGCTGGGAGCTAGGATATCCAATATCGGCACCAACACGCTCATCGTGGACGGAGTGGATAGGTTGCATGGAGGAGAACACGACGTCGGGCCGGATCACATAGAGATCGGCAGCTTCATAGGCGCGGCGGCAGTCACCAACGGTGAGATCGTGATCAAGGGAGCAATACCATCACATCTGCCCATGGTCTTGTTGACCTTCAAGAGACTGGGCATCGAGGTCGAAATCCGAGGGCAGGATGTGTTCGTGCCGCCCGCGCAAAGCCTCAAGATCGTGGCTGATGCTCACGGGGTCATTCCCAGGATAGACGATGCCCCCTGGCCAGGCTTCCCGGCGGACTTGATGAGCATAGCCACCGTGGTCGCCACGCAGTGCGAGGGTACGATCCTGATGTTCGAGAAGATGTACGAAAGCCGCATGTTCTTCGTGGACAAACTCTGTTCCATGGGTGCCCACGTCATCCTCTGCGACCCCCATCGCGCGATAGTCACCGGCCCAGCCAGGCTGCACGGCGAGACCCTCACCAGTCCCGACATCCGGGCAGGTATGGCTATGCTGCTCGCTGCCCTTTGTGCCGAGGGCCAAAGCGTCATCAGGAACATCGGTCAGATAGACCGTGGCTACGAGAGAATTGACGAGAAGCTCCGGTCCCTCGGAGCCCGGATAGACCGCGTAGGACACTAGCCCTGGGGGCAGGCAACGGATGGCGACGGTCTACCTGGGCCTCGGGTCCAACCTGGGCAATCGCGCCCGAAACATCTACCGCGCCCTCCGGCTCTTGGGCTCGCGCGTCCGACTCGGCAAGATCTCGTCCCTGTACGAGACAGAGCCTGTAGGGCTTGCCGAGCAGCCCTGGTTCCTAAATCTAGTCTGTTGGGGCGAGACCGATCTCTCGCCCGAGGCTCTGCTCAGCCTCGCCAAGACCACTGAACGCCAGATGGGCCGAAAACAGGGAGTGCGG
>JBAVWD010000532.1:0-1782 GCA_049697655.1 Anaerolineae bacterium
TGGGTACGTTCGTCGCCTTGATCGGGTCTCACCCGACGTTTTTCCACCAGGAGATTCTGAAAGAGAACCCTGCCATCGACGCGGTGATCCGCGGCGAGGCCGAGATAACGACGAGGGAGCTCGCGCTGGCTCTTGCCGATGGAGATGATTTGAGCCAGGTGCTGGGCCTCACCTATCGTCGCGGGGACGAGGTGTGTGTCAATCCTGCCAGGCCCTTGATCGAGGATTTGGATTCGCTGCCGTTCCCAGCGCGGCACATCGTCCAACAGGAGGGGTATCGAGCGGCCATTTACTCCGGCGAGCGTCCCACGGCCATGGTGAGTTCGAGAGGCTGTCCGTACCACTGCGTGTATTGCCTGTGGCCTGACACCCTGTACGGCCACCAGTTCAGGGCCAGGAGCGCGGCCAACGTGGTGGACGAGATGGAGCACGTCGCCAAGGACTACGGCGTGGACGAGATCTACTTCGACGATGACTGCCTGACCATCAGCAAGAAGAGGGTCATGGAGATGTGCAGGCTCCTCCTGGATCGACAAGTAGAGGTGAGCTGGATCGTGCAGGCCCGCGTGGACTCCGTGGACCGCGAGGTCCTGGCTGCGATGAAGGAGGCTGGCTGTCACTACATCCTCTTCGGCGTCGAGTCTGGATCACCCAGGATGCTGGAAATCATGAAGAAGCGCATCACGCTGGACAGAGCCAGGCAGGCTTTCAAGGACTGCCGGGAGCTGGGGGTCAAGACACAGGCCTTCTTCTTGTTCGGTGTCCCTGGCGAGACCGAAGAAACAATCGAGGAGACCATCAGGTTCGCCAAGGAGATAGACGCGGACAGCACACAGTTCGCCATCGCCATCCCGCACCCGGGTACGGAACTCTACCAGACGTGTATGGACAATGGGTGGCTCGTCTTCGACAGTTGGGAGGATTTCGCTGCGGAGAACTCACTCATAGAGACCGGGCAATTGACGCGCGAGGATGTGGAAAAAGCGCGCATCAGGGCCTACAAGGAGTATTACTTCAGCCCCAGGTTTGTCACCAGATCTTTGCTCAGGGTCCGCAACTTCCAGGATGTCAAGCGCCTGGCGAGGGGGGGCAAATCCGTCCTCGACCGTGTATCATTTTTTGGGAAACGTAGCGGTTGAAGAAGCAGGTAGGGGTGATGGCCGGGCTTGGGTGGCTCTGGAAAACTGTGGAGATATGCTCATGATACGGGCCAGGCGCACTCTCGTCTCGCGGGCGGCGGGCGTGGTCATCGTGCTGGTAGTCCTCAGTTTCCCCTTTGCGGCCCATGTGGCCACGATTGGCAACCTATGGACCAGATTGGCAAGACGGTGGGCGAGATCGTGTGCGCCCTTATTGTCTGGAGGCTCTGCGTAAGCACGCCCTGACGCATGAGGGGGATGGTGGATGGTGCGGGTTTGAGCGTCAACAGGGGGATCCCTCGCACTGAGGAAATGTCTATCTCAGTGGTCATACCGGCCTACAATGAAGAGCGTATCATAGAGCAGACCCTGACCGCTCTCCTGAGGCATCTGGCTGACAGGAGAGAGGCGCATGAAGTCATCGTCGTGGATGATGGCAGCGGGGATAAGACTCTTAACAAGGTGGATTCACTGGTCAGGGATGGTTCGCCCATCGTGTTGCTGAGGAATGAAGCGAACATGGGCAAGGGCTATGCTGTCCGACGAGGCGTGCTGGATGCTCAGGGCAGATACGTCTTCTTCATGGACGCCGATTTCTCCTACCCGGTGCAGGAGCTAGACAAAATGCTCTGGGAGTTGATGC
>JBAVWD010000533.1:0-2773 GCA_049697655.1 Anaerolineae bacterium
TGGGCATCACGGTACTGACGCCGTGTAGTCGCCGTAGGCTATGCCCAGCGTAGTGATCCCCTTAGTGTCGGGGTCGAAGAGGTGACTGTAGCTCTCATACCCCTCGAAGTACTCGTCGTCCAGGCTGTACCACGCCCAGGCCTGCAGTGGCACGCTCAGGCGCGGGACATGGAACTCTGTCCCACTGGGCACGCAGCCGTCCGCCCACAGCGGCAGCCTGGCGCGTGGGCAGTTCCGCATGGTGGTCGTCGGGGATGGCACTTGACATTCTGGCACAGTTGGGTAATAATGTTAGAGACTGCCGTCGTCTGGCCCCCTGTACGGTGAGGTACCTGGCGCTGGTGCTGGCTGTTCGGTGGCGCAGTTGTTGTCTTGGGCCGTGATCTTCAACATGGGCAGATCAGCAACCACACTGCTGTAGATAGGAAGCAGATGGAGCATTGGCCTCGTCCGCCCGGCCGTCCGACTCACAGAAGGCGTGACCGCCAACGACCGGCGTGACTCTCGTGTGTTGGGTCACCCCACGAACCACTGAGCGTGGAGCCATACCCTATTCCCGGAACCACCAGCTTCGACCACTACTTCGACCCCAGGGGAAGGATGAAAGAAGATGACCACTCAATCAGTGGACAAAGCGACAGCGATCCTCAAGCAGTTCTCGACCGCCGAACCCCAGCTCGGGGTGAGCGAACTGGCGCGCAGGCTGCACCTCACCAAGAGCACCGTGCACCGCCTGCTGCGATCCCTGCTGAGAGCCGGTATGGTGGCGCAGGACCCGGTGAACCGGCGGTACATGTTGGGGCGGGGTACCGTGCAACTGGGATACACCGCCATCTACTCGGACCCCCTGTTGCAAGCAGCGCTGCCCTATCTGCACTATCTGGCCCAACAGGCGGGCGAGTCGACCTATCTGGCAGAGCGACGTGGGCTGGAGGGGGCGCCGGTGTTACAGGTGCTGTCACCCATCATGCAGGAGCAGATGGGCTGGTATACGAACGTTAGTCTACACTCCGCCTCCAGCGGAAAGGTGCTGCTGGCTTATGCCCCAGAGGGCGTGTTCGAGGCCGTGCTGGACGCGGGGCTGGTTCGCGAGACAGAGTACACCATCACCGATCCTGCTGAGTTGCGCCAGGAAATGGAGATGGTCCGCGCCCAGGGATACGCCACCTGTTTCGAAGAGGGCAAGCTCGGTTTGAACACCATCGCTGTCCCGGTCAAGGACCCCGAGGGGCAGGTCGCCGCCGCGCTGGCCATCGCCGGTCCGTCGTACAGATTGACCAGGGACCAGGCCTTGGCGTCGGTGGAGAAGCTGAAGGCTATCTCGGGAGAGATCACCCGCAAGCTGGAATCGTTGCGGCGAGGGTGAGCCTGGAGGGCGTTGGGGGGTACCTTTCTGCCGGGGCGGTCACCTTTCGAACCACCAAGCGTGCAGCCATCCGCCGTTCCACCAAGCATCAACTTGGACCCCCCCGGAAGGACGAGAAAACGTGACCACACAAGCTGTGGACAAAGCGATAGCGATCCTCAAGCAGTTCTCGACCACGGAGCCCCAGCTGGGCATGAGCGAACTGGCGCGCAGGCTAGACCTCTCCAAGAGCACCGCGCACCGGCTCCTGGGTTCCCTGCTGAAAGCTGGCATGGTGGCGCAGGACCCGGGGACCCGGCGGTACATGTTGGGGCGGGAGGCCGTGCAACTGGGCTACACCGCCATCTACTCGGATCCGCTGCTGCATGTTGCCCTGCCATACCTGCACTACCTGGCGGGTCAGCTGTCCGAGGCGGTCTACCTGGCGGAGCGGCGGGGGCTCGAGGCGGCGCCGGTGTTACAGGTGCTGTCGCCCGTCATACAGGAGCAACTGGGCTGGTACACGACCATCCCTCTACACTCCACCTCTGCCGGTAAGGTCCTCCTGGCCTACGCCGACCAGGTGGATCTGGACGCGCTGCTCGGCAAGGAGCTCCCCCATCCGACGGCGCACACCATCTCCGACCCTGCTGAGCTGCGCCAGGAGCTGCAGAGAGTTCGGGAAGAGGGATACGCCACCTGCTTCGAAGAGAAGGAGTTGGGGTACAACGGCGTCGGCGTGCCGGTCTGGAACCCGGAGGGGCAGGTCATCGCCGCGCTGGCCATCGCCGGTCCGTCGTACAGATTGACCCGGGACCAGGCCGTGGCGTCGGTGGAGAAGCTGAAGGCCGTCTCGGGAGAGATCACCCGCAAGCTGGAATCGCATCGTTGAGGGTGAGCCTGGAGGGCGCAGGGGGTTAGAGTCCTGCCCGGCACCCGACGACCTCTCGGGAGCGCAAACGGCAGCCCGCTTGTCCGGATCGACCTTGCGCAAGAGCCCGGCTCCAGGGTGGAGCTGGTTCTGTCTTCGCTACTCCCTACTCCAGCATCGCCAGGAGCTGTTCATACTGCTCGTCAGAGATGGTGAAGCAGTGTTTGGGCTCCGGGAAGACTCCCTCTCGTACCTCGTCCCCGTAGCGCTGGAGACCTTCGACAATCATCTCCCCTAGCTCGGCGTACCGCTTGGCGAACTTGGGGGTGAAGGCCGGGTAAAGCCCGAACATATCGTGGAAGATCAGGACCTGGCCATCGCAGTCCGGCCCCGCCCCGATGCCGATGATGGGGATCTCCGCCCTCTCGGTCACCAGCTTGCTGACTCTGGAGGGGACGGCCTCCAGGAGGATGGAGAAGGCTCCGGCTTCTTCCAGGGCTTTGGCATCGTCGATGATCTTCTTGGCCATGTGGGCGTCCTTGCCCTGGGCCTTGAAC
>JBAVWD010000534.1:0-1530 GCA_049697655.1 Anaerolineae bacterium
CACCGTGATCTCTGCCCAGCTTCGCGCTGACTGCGCTGCTGAGGATTCTCAACGTGACCAACCAAGAAGCACTTGACCAGCAATGTGTCAATACCATCCGCTTCCTGGCTGTAGACGCCGTGCAAAAAGCCCAGTCCGGCCACCCAGGGACGCCGATGGGCGCGGCGGTGCTCGCCTACACGTTGTGGGACCGTTTTCTCAAGCACAACCCACGGAACCCTCGCTGGGCCAATCGTGACCGCTTCGTCCTCTCCGCCGGCCACGCCTCGATGCTTCTCTACGCCCTGCTCTACTTGACCGGCTACGATCTCCCTCTGGAAGAACTAAAGAACTTCCGCCAGTGGGACAGCAAGACACCCGGGCATCCGGAGTACGGTCTCACCCCGGGAGTGGAGGCCACCACCGGCCCCTTGGGGCAGGGCTTCGCCAACGGCGTGGGAATGGCCATCGCTGAGCGGTGGTTGGCCGACCACTACAACAGGCCGGGGCACGAGATTATCGACCATTTCGTCTACGCTCTCGTCTCCGATGGAGACCTTGAGGAAGGGGTGTCCAGCGAAGCAGCGAGCCTGGCCGGCACGCTAAAGCTGGGCAAGTTGATCTACCTCTACGACGACAACGACATCCAGATCGAGGGTCCCACCGACCGCGTCTTCACAGAGAACGTGGCGCGCCGCTTTCTGGCCTACGACTGGCAAGTCCTGGGCCCTATCGATGGTCAGAATATCGCCGCGCTGGAGAAAGCCATCCGTGATGCTCAGGCCGAGACAGAGCGCCCATCGCTCATCATCTGCAAGACGGTCATCGGCTACGGTAGTCCCGCCCAGGCCACTGCCAAAGTGCACGGCGAACCGTTGGGTGTAGAGAACGTGCGAGAGGCCAAGGACACCCTGGGTTGGCCTCAAGAACCAGCGTTCTACGTGCCCGACCAGGTCCTGGCCCATATGAGGAACGCGCTGGAGCGCGGCCAGGAGGCGGAGGATGAGTGGCAGCGCCACATGGAAGGGTATCGCGACACCTATCCCGACCTGGCGGCCGAACTCGAACCGCAACTCCGCGGCCAACTCCCTGCTGGTTGGGATGAAGGGCTGGCAGACCTCTTCCCCCCAGGAAGCAAGCCCATGGCCACGCGTGTCGCCTCAGGCCAGATCCTGAACCACCTGGTCAAGCGAGTCCATGCCCTGACCGGTGGCTCCGCGGACCTGGCGCCCAGTACCAAGACTATCCTCGTGGACCACGGTGACTTCGGCTGGCATCAGTACTGGGGTCACAATATGCACTTTGGCGTCCGGGAGCATGCCATGGGTGCCATTGCCAGCGGCATGGCGCTCCACGGTGGCGTCATCCCCTACGCCGCCACCTTCCTTACCTTCTCAGACTACATGCGCCCGCCCGTGCGCCTGGCCGCCATGATGGGCCTACAAGTCCTCTACGTCTTCACCCACGACAGCATCGGTATGGGCGAAGATGGCCCCACCCACCAACCCATCGAGCAACTGATGAACCTGCGTGCGGTGCCCAACCTGACCG
>JBAVWD010000535.1:0-2137 GCA_049697655.1 Anaerolineae bacterium
CGACGCCATGGAGAACGCGGTCTTCCCCGTCCAGAGTTATGGCACTTACGTCACGTATCAGCGTGCGCATTCTCCCTCCAGTGATGGCGTCAGGGTGCTGCGCCGGGGTTGACCTCGATGGCGACGCAACCTCCACCAACCTCACCGTTCCTGGTCAGCGTGCTGGCGCGGCCCTTGCCAGCGTAGCAGGCGCGAAGGCTGGACACAAGGCGCGCCATGGAGGCGCAAGCCCACGCCTGCCAGGTCTCCAGCGGGGCTCGCGCCAGCCCGAGAGCGTAGCAAACTATCCGGCACGGCAACGACGCCGCTTGAGACTCCAGCAGGCCGCCAGTCCCAAGGGCAGCACCAACCAGGGCATGCAGAGCTCGGTCTGATAATGGGCGGTCACGCTCTTGTGCGCATCCAGGACGACGCTGGTCGTGGGCCGATCCCCAACCGCGGCGCCGCTCCAGTAAACAAAGCGCCAGCCCGAAGACTCCCTGGCTGTGAGATGGACTTCTGTCCCTGGCGCGTATTGCCCGCTGGGACAGTCCGGGGATGGATCAAGGCTTACTGTCCCTGCGGCGTCGGGGGTGACACTGGTCGCTAGACTGTAGCACGTAGAGGGCACATACGATACGTAGTTGGCACCGAAGCCCACATTGCTGACTCCGTACCCAATGAGCATGTATCCCGCTTCTCCCCACTCCGGCCCCCACGAGTTCCTGAGAAACCACACGCCAGCGTCGCCCTGGTCGTCGTCCCACCCCACCAAGACGACCGCGTGGTTCACCAGCGCGCATCCGGGGCCCTCGAACACGCCGCCCCTGTAGCCCTGGAATGCGGAGTTGACACAAACCGCGGCAGCCACGGGGCCGTGCTCATAGATTGCCTGTTTTATGTCAACTGTATCAGGGACGCTTGATTCCCCTCCAACATAGTCCCACGACTCGATCTGGTACAGATGAGGGTGAGGAGGCTCGCAGGGATCATCTCCCGCCGTGTACGGAAAGGTGGTTTCGCGCACGGCCCCTGCCCCGTCTTCCCCAGGGGGAACTTCCCAGGCGTGATAGTCATGGGCCCACGACCCGCCGTCGCAGCCCCATCGCTCCGTGTTGCAGGACACCAGGTACTGCTCGGAGAGATCCTGCGTTTCTCCCTCTTGGATGATTATGTTCAGTTCCAGTGGACCCACGGTGGCGAAGGCCCAGCAGCTCCCACACTGGCCTTGATCCCTGACCGGCGTGCAGCCGCCCAAGTCGCACCAGTTGAAAGCGGGCGGCAGATCCTGCGAGGCTACCTCGTCGGCACGTGTTGGTCCCTCTTCCGCAGACCGTTGTGTAGAAGAGGGCTCTACGGCGGGAAAGGAACCCACAGCCCTTACCTGAAGACGGAACTCCTGGGCTGGCCCCGCTGCTGGTTCCCAGGGGCGACGATACTCCAGCTTCAGAGTGGTGTCTCCCTCCTGCGCGGGTTCGAAGCGCAGAATCTGCGTGGCCGGGGCGCCGAGCAGAGTCGAATGAGGCTGGAATTCGCCATCATCGGTCTGCCGGAGGATCTCCCCTCCCTCCGGCTCTGCGACCTGCCAGCCATATCCAGTAGAAGGGTTGGCCTGTAACCTGACGACCAGCGTCTGGCCCTCCGTGAGCTCGACGTCGCGACCATCGTCGGCAGCGGTGACCACGACCTCTTCTGGAGGCGGCCCCTGCGCAGGGGGGTGAGCAAGGACACCCGGCGCCAGAATCAACATTATGCCCAAGGCCGGGAGCATCAGGCCCAAGCTTCTTCGGTTCATCGGCGGGTCACTCTCCTCGGCTGCTGTAAGTGGATGGCCACCATGGCAGTACCCCCCATAACCAGGCGCTCAGTCTCCGTCCACGAGGACAATGTCCATGCTGTGCAGCAGGGACATCGCCTCGGGCAGCGAGAATCTGGCTTGCTTCAGCACGTTCTGACCCGGATCAATGCGGTAGTTGCGAGCACGGCTCAAGTCAGCCTCGGACAGATTGGTGTTGCCAAAGATGCTCTGGGAGAGGTCAGTGCTCCCGAAGTCCGCCTGCGACAGATCAGCTTCTCGAAAGTCGACGTCGGTGGCGACGCAGTCTCTGATCTGGACCGATTGGAGACTCAGTCCAATGAACGTGGAGTGACTGATGGC
>JBAVWD010000536.1:0-4163 GCA_049697655.1 Anaerolineae bacterium
AGATTAGCCTGAATGTCAAGATCCTCGCCGCGGACGTGCCGAAACGGCATATACTGGACCGACGGGGCCTATCCCCTCCATGTCCGCCGGGCTCCTTCCCGTGACCAGCCACCTGCCCCCACGAGCCGGCGTGTTCGCATGCGCGTTCCACAACTGTTCGAGTGGGCGGTCGCTCGAACTCACCCTCGTCGCCGATGGCGTCGGAAGGAGCGTCCTGCCTCCGTCGGCCATGACGCATCGTTCCTCGCCTCTCCGTATCGCCAAGTACGAACTCTGCTCGGCAGAATCTCGGATTCTAGTCGCCACAAAAAGATGAGGGCCTTATCGGCCCTCCTGCGTCAGGCTCCAACCAAGCCCCGGACAGACTATCAACACGCCGGCCTGAGACAAAGACCTGGCTCTAGATGCTGACGGAACCGCCAGCGGCTGCCTCAGGGTTCTCTGAATTGCTTCTCGAGCTTATCCAGCATTATGGCGGCCTGCACCAGCATGTCCAGCGGGTTCTTCTCACCCCGGAAATATCGGTAATCACAGGGCATGATGTCCAGAGTGTCGACCAGATCTTGATAGCGAGATCGTAGAGCGCCCTCGCTGACGTCGTACACTGTGGCGGTCTCCTTCTGAGTCACCTGTCGGAAGTTCAGCTTGCGCACAGTGTAGTCCAGAGCTGCCGCCCAGACCTCGGGCTTGCGCATGGGCAACGTCCGGCGCCCTGCCGCGATCCGGAACTCCCACCACATTTGCATCGCCGCACTTATCTCTTCCAGAGGGACGCCCTGGCTGGTCATGGTGCGCGTAAGGACCGACTCCACGGGATCCATTCCCACCTCGAAGAGGGCACGAAACCGGTCGCGCAGTCTGGTGTCAGGTTAAAGATCGAGGAAATCACGCAGCGAGGTGAGAGCTTCTTCCCACTGACCGAAGCGTGCACGGGCCCGTGCCAGGTTCAGATGGTACTCTGGGTCGTCGGGCGCCAGGCGCACTGCCTCTTTGAAGTTCTTGATGGCGTCGTCAACCAGCCACTTCTCGTAGCATTCCAGACCCTCGACGTTGCGAGACTCGGCCTGCTGCTTCACATCCACGCTCTTGGTTGCAGCCATCGTGAATCTCCTCCAACTGGTCTCACATCGAGACTATCCTATCCCATACGGATCACAAAACAAAGCCGGGTGCCCTTCAACCTTGAGTGTCGGTGATGCCGTCGGCCGCAAGGACCGGCTCCAGTGCTGCGATGGCCACCTCCAGCATAGGTTCGTCTGGCTCTCGGGTCGTAAGTCGCTGTAGCGCCAGGCCAGGCATGATGAACGCTCGTACCAGAGGATTGCCCCGATGGTCTGCGCTGAATCTGATGAGTTCGTAGGAGATGGAAGCGATTACCGGAACGAGGAGAATCCGGGAGATGATCCGCCAGACCATGGGAGGGCGCCCCAGGAACGCGAAGAGGACGATTGAGATGACGACTACGACGAGTAGGAAGCTGGTGCCACACCTGGTATGGGCAGTGCTGTAGGAGCTCACGCCCTTGGGGTCCAACGAGGCTCCGCTCTCGAAAGCATCGATGGTCTTGTGCTCGGCGCCGTGATAGGCGAAGACGCGCCTGACATCTGGCAAAAGCCCGATCAGCGCCAGATATGATAAGAGGACCGACAGACGAACGAGGCCCTCGAGGAGATTACTGACGATGTCAGAACTGATGAAGCGATCCACTAAGCCCACTATGACAAGGGGCAATACGAAGAACAAGCCAATGCCCACGGTCAGCGAGAAGAAAAGGGTCCCCAGAATGGCCGGGGTCGACAACTCCACATCCTCTTCCGATAGAGCCACGTTGGCGGAGTACATAAGCGTGCGCATACCCAACACCAGCGTATCCCAAAGCATCAGCAGGCCACGCACGAATGGCACCTTCTGCCATACGCCGCCCCTGATTCTACCTGATAGCGGCTCTGAATGGAGGACTATGTTGCCCGAGGGGTCGCGGACGGCCACAGCCATGCTCTTTCGCCCGCGCATCATCACCCCCTCGATGACCGCCTGACCGCCGTAGTGATAGTCGGACAATCCTCCCTCCATGGGACGACACTTAGGCTCGTCCTCAGGCAATTCTAATGCAAAGGACGCGAATAGACAACACAGGCGACCCTCGATTTGAAGGATCTTGGCGAAAGCAAGCCGAGGCCACGGCCGAGGCAACATGTCCTGGGATGCGACCGGGCTGAAACGCATGTTATAATAGAGCCGTAAGTCTTTGCAGAGAGGAAGAAACGTGAACCAAGGCTCAAGGGGGAAGCTCGTCGCTGTCCGCACCCTCGTGTTCAAAGGCCAGCAGGTTCTCCTGGTCGGTCACAGATCCACCCAGACCGACAGGGTCTGGTGGATGGCACCTGGGGGGTTGGTCCACGCTGGGGAACCAGCCATGGAGGCCGCAGCCAGGGAAGTGAGAGAGGAAACCGGACTGGAGGTTGAGATCGGCCGACTCATCTACTGGCTAGAATGGATTTGGGAGCAATCTCACTGTGTCGAGATGTACTTCGCGGGAGAGGTCACCGGCGGACAACTAGCCATCGGCAACGACCCTGAGCTGCCTGATGATCGCCAGATCATCTTCGATGCCCGTTTCTTCGATGTGGAGGAGTTAGCGGACTACCCGGCATATCCCAAGGTCTTCAGAACACTGCTGGCAGAGCACCTTGGGCAGGGGTTCCCTGAGGGAGCTGAGTATCTGGGCATCTCTCAGCCGGACCTGCCAAGGTGAAGGGTGTGCCCGTTGCTCGCGGCAGTGGTCGTATCATCCAAGCCTCAGCTCACCCAAACACACCTGTACGGGCGGGCCTGAGACCCACCCCTACGTGCGTGCGTCTGCGAGACGACCTGGGGCACCCCATGCGGACTGCCGCCCCGGTGGCAGGTCTTCCCCGCAGAGCTGGTCACCTCAGGTTGTGAGCGGGTGCCGACTGCGCTATAATCATTCCCCCAGTGACACGAGTGCCCGGCGCACCCCCCGCCAAGCAGACCGGCAGTCGTCTTCCCGTGAGACGCCTCGACTCCTTGACCACGGGAGACTGAGATTCACAGAGAAGGACCTAGTGGCGAGAAGAAGACCCGACGCCCAGCAGCAACCCATGGCGCAGGCCGTGAGAGAAGCCTATGCCAGGGGTGAGGAAGACGAAGCTCTCGAACCCTTGGTCCTCGTGGATCGAGATGGGCAGCCAGTGGGCAGGATAAGAAACGGCGACTATGTCATCTTCTACGATATCCGCGGCGAACGGGAGATAGAGCTAACCCGCTGCTTTGTGGACCCAGACTTCCATAAGTTCCCGCTCGAGAAAGGGATGAAGACCCACTTCGCCACCATGATCCAGTATGACGAGAACCTTGACGTGCAGGTGGCTTTCCAACCCTTGCAGCAGATAGATCACACCCTGAGCCAGGTGATCAGCGACCACGGACTCAAACAGGTTAAGATCACCGAGTCGGAAAAGGCGATCCACCTCCAATACTTCCTCAACGGCAAGAGGGACGAGCCCTTCCCAGGCGAGGAGAGGATCATCGTGCCCTCCCCCAGGGTGATGGATTACACCCGGGTTCCCCAGATGAACGTCGCTGGAGTCACCGATGCCGCGCTGGAGAAGATCGCCGATCCGTCCTGCGACGTGATCATAGCCAACTTCGTCAACGTGGACGTGGTGGGTCACATTGAAAACGAGCAAGCCATCAGGCAGGCTGTGGAGACCGTGGACTCCCACATCGGTCGGGTGGTGGAGGCCGCGGAGAGAGCTGGGGTCACGGCGGTGATTACCGCCGACCACGGCACCGTCGAGAAGTGGCTCTATCCTGACGGCGCCATTGACACCGGCCACACGGACAGCCCCGTTCCCTTCATCGTCGTCTCGCCTGATGGATTGTCGCTGAGGGACGGAGGAGCCTTGACCGACGTGGCCCCTACCGTGCTAGAACTCCTGGGACTTCCCACGCCTGATGTCATGACAGGCTGCAGCCTTCTGGAGGACGCGTCGACCAGTACCTCAGGGAAACGGCGGGTTCTACTCCTCATCGTCGACGGCTGGGGCTTCAGGGAAGAACTCCACGGCAATCTCATTGCCCAGGCACACACCCCGGCGATGGACAGACTGCAGAAGGAATACCCCTTCACTGTGCTGGCG
>JBAVWD010000537.1:0-1853 GCA_049697655.1 Anaerolineae bacterium
CTATGAAGCGTGCACGCGCGCGATCCCCTTCGTCCACCTTCCGTTCGAGCCGCTGCTTCAGATCTCCGCTCAGTTCACTCCGCGCAAGTCGTGCCTTCGCGGCCTCTCCTTCTTTCAGGGCCAGGGCCAGATCCCTCTCCTCGTCAGCGGTGAGCAAAGGGATGGTTCCCACTTCCTTCATGTACAGAGAGATGACATCGTCGCTCTCGATACCGGCGAGGGAATCCTCGTCCAGCGTTTCCTCGATGTCCTCATCAAGTTCTTCGGAGACAATCGCCTCCTCTTCCTCGTCCTCTAGTTCTAGTGCTCTTACGCTCATTTCTTTCCCCCTGAAACAGTTGCCTAGCCAGGCAACCGCGTGATTTCCGAAAACCGTCTTGGTTCCGTTGGATGCGCCACAGCAGACTGACCACCAGATCAATCCTCGCTCCGGCAATGCACCTGGTAGAACTGCGGCACGAACTTGTCCAACTGCTTCCTCTCCAACCTGTAGTAAACACGGAGGCCGTCCTTACGGAACGCCACCAAACCCGCATTCTCCAACACTCGGTAATGGTGGGACATGGCTGGCTTGCTCTTGCTGAAGATGCAATCGAAATCACCGCACCCAAGCTCCTCGTCCAGCAGGAGCATCCTCACTATCTCATAGCGAGTTGGATCCGAAAGGGCCTTGAACACCCTGACCGCCTGTTGCGAGAAACCGGAATCCATGACCAGCCTCACCTAACTATTTCCACGGTTTTAGAATTGCTTAACTATGATATACGCAATCCACCTCCATGTCAAGTGGGGCCGTACTGGAAGAGCGGCGTTCAGCTCCGAATAGGCAGCTCTTCCTCGTATGATCTCGTGATTTATCATTCTTTCTCACGCTTCCGCCCACGAACAAACAAAAAGGCGTTGGTGAGATGCCAACGCCATCATTGACCCACACCAGTGCTCCGGTCAGTACATGTACTTCCTCCAGACCTCGTGGCCTTGCATCTTACCTAACAACACCACAGCTGCATACCGCGGCGCCGCAGGTCGTTCCCGCATGCCCATACCTGACTCCTCGGGCCTGCGATCTCCCTTGCGCTGGTTGCACGGTATACAAGCCGCTACCACATTCTCCCAGCTGTGCTGTCCACCCCGGGAACGGGGCACAACGTGATCCAGCGTGAGTTGTGCTTTGGGCGGCTGTGCTCCGCAGTACTGACACGTGTATTGGTCCCGCGCCAAGATCGTGCGCCTGGTTAGTGGAATGAGCAGCCGATGAGGGACTCGCACGTAGTACACGAGCCGTATCACCAGCGGCATGTCCAGCGCCAGATTCTCCGACCGGATTCTGGCCTCGGCAGCCTCCACGACCTCAGCCTTATCCTTGAGAAGCAGGATAATGGCTCTTCTGAGCGAGATGATATGTAAAGGCTCAAAGGTGGCGTTGAGAACCAGAACGCCGCCCGAGAGCCTACCTTGCCCTCCGGCGAATTCTCTCACCCCCTCCATGCAAGAGACGGACCGGACAGGGCCCGTCCCTCAGGTCATGTATACAGGGGAGGCAGGACTTGAACCCGCAGCCTACGGTTTTGGAGACCGTTGCTCTGCCAAGTTGAGCTACTCCCCTAGGCCGTCTCCATGGACTCCACGCGCCCGGCCCGAGAAGAGAAGCTGGATCGCCAGCTCTCTCCCGATTTCTGGACACGCAAGTCCGTGCTATCCGGTAAACATACCACAACTGGCCACACTTTGTCAAGTGGGAGGCATATTCTGACATGGAGCAAATCGAACCGCCCGCAGTCCCATGATGGATTCCATTGTGAGCAGGCACTTCGGCGGGTATAATACGATGCGGGTGCGGTCCATGTATAGTC
>JBAVWD010000538.1:0-2754 GCA_049697655.1 Anaerolineae bacterium
CAGGAAATGATGAAGAGGGCGGTCCCCGCGACCGTGTTGCCCCGCCCCCCGGCGCCTCGCAGCCAGATAGGCCAGCGCGTTCCGGCGAAGGTGGCCAGCACAGCGACACCGATGGCGGCATCCCCACCAACCCAAGAGCGCGCCAGAGTGATGGCCAGCACTGCCTTGGCCACCTCGGCCAGAAAGACCAGCACCCCTGCCCAGCGAGCCACGCTGATCCCCACGTTCATCACGCCCACGTTGCCGCTGCCCATCTGTCGCAGGTCCTGGCCGGTGACCAGCTTGGCCATGAGCCAGGCTACGGGGATGGAGCCGATGAAGTAACTGACCGCCATCAAGACAAGTATCACGCTGCCTCCTCCAGCTCCAGAGACACAATACCCTTGTTACCGTCAACCCGGACCATCTTCCCCTCTTCCACCAACTTCGTCGCGCCGGGTATTCCCATCACCGCCGGAATGCCGTACTCCCGCGCCACGATGGCCCCGTGCGACAGCATGCCACCTACCTCCGTCACCACCCCGCCCGCTATGGCGAAAAGCGGTGTCCACACCGGATTGGTGAGCGGCGCCACCAGAATGTCGCCGTTCTTCAGCTTGCCAAACTCCTCCGGACCATTGATCACGCGGGCCGGCCCCGTGACCACGCCCGGGCTGGCGCCCAACCCGCCCAATTGCCCTGCTGACACCTGGACAGGCTCCCGACCCTCAGCGAGGAGTTCCTCGCCGCCGCGGATGATGTCCGGCCACGCACGGCCCTTGTTGGCCTCGAACTCCACACGGCGCTCTGCCACCAGCTCAGGCATCGACCGGGGCGACCGAGCCACGTCCGCCAGTTCGTCCAGACCCAGGAAGAAGACGTCCTCTCGCTCAGCGATAAGGCCCCATTCCTTCCAACGCCGCCACAACTCCAGCAGCAGCCGACGGAAGGGCGGGAACAGCCGCGTCAACTCGAAGTGCATGGTGTCCCGTTCCCGGGTGTGGATCTGGGTATGCTTAAGTGCCCAGCGGAAGGCCGGCCAGATCAGGAAACGACCCCGGAGATCCCGGGTCAGGCGCGTGCGCACGACGTCCATCAGCTCTTGGCGCTCTTTGAACAGCCGCGCCTGCTGAAGATGTGGACTATGCGCCTCGCCTGTGTCGAGGTAGCCGCGCACAAAGCTGAGAACCGGCGCGGGATCCTCCCCCCAGGTGGGGTACAGGATGTCCATGCGGATCTCCCGATGGCCGTACTCGCTGAGAAAGCGCTCCAGCTCCTCGAGGAAGGGCCGCCCTTCTGGCGTTCTCTCCAGGTCCGCCACTACGTCCCCCCCTTCGTATCGACGCAGCAACGCGCTGACCGTGGGCGAGGCTTTGGCTTCCTGGGCCAGATTCCACAGGGCTTTGTTCGTCTCCATGGTCGCATTGCCCGTCACACCGGAGATGAGCTTGATGCGCAACTCATGGGTGCTCTCTTCGAAATACGGCTTCAGCAGCCGGCCCAGCCCCTCATAGGTCCTGTTGCACAGGGCGATCATCAGGTAGTCATAGTTCAACAGCCGGCTTCCTGTGCCAAAGACCAGTCGCTGGATGTGGGCCACGATCTCCTCATCGGAAATGGTCTCCAGGGGAAGAGCTGCTACCTCCGCCACCTCCGCCCGGTAGCGGGCCACCCAACGGGGCAGTTGATTGGGGAAGGTAACCATGAAGCGCAGGAACGCGGCTGCCACCCGCAAATAGGGCAGATTCATTCCGCCGCGAGGCCCCTCCTCATAGCGCGTGAAGGGGTTGACGATCTGAGCCACCATTTGCTCTTGTATCCACGGTGGGAGTGGCTCCAAGGCCGCCGCGATGTAGTCGCCGTTGAGGTAGGTCTGGTTGTAGAACACGCCCACCGCCTCCTTCTCCTCGGGTGGCTTCAGGCCCAACGCCTCGAAGGTGAAGTCCAGCATGGTATGCAGCATGGGCTGGATCGCTGAGATGAAGACCGGGCTGAGAGGGTCAGGGAACAGCTCCACGAACATGGTGCGGTTGTACTCGGTCACCGCGGCTGCCTCCGCCGCTACTGGGGCCAGGGTGGTGATGGGTCGCGACTGCAAGATGTATAAGCGTCCCTGGGCATAAGCCCATTCTATGTCCTGCGGCGCCCCGTAGTGGGTTTCAATCTGCTGGCCCAGGGCCGCGAGTTCCGCCACCTGATCGTCGGAGATCGCCGGAATGTCCCGCAAGTGGGCGGGCGTCTCCCGCTCCACCGTGCCCCCTTCTCTGGCGTACTGGATGGTGCGCTCCTTGCTGGCAATCTGCCGCGACAGGATGTGGCCATCGCTCTTGCGCACGGTGAAGGTGTCGGGGGTGACCAGGCCGGAGACAATGGCCTCTCCCAGGCCCCAACTGGCGTTTATGACAGCCTCCTGGCGGCTGCCGGTTATGGGGTTGGCTGTAAACAGAATCCCCGAGATTTCGGAGTCGATCATGGCCTGCACCACCACGGCCAGGTACACCTTGTGATGGTCGAAGCCCTGCCGGGCACGATAGGTCACCGCCCGTGCGGTCCACAGCGAGGCCCAGCACTTTCTCACACAGTCCACCAACTCGCCTGTTCCGCAGATGTTCAGATACGTGTCCTGCTGGCCGGCGAAGGAAGCGGTGGGCAGGTCTTCGGCGGTGGCCGAGGAGCGCACGGCCACCGGCACGTCAGATACGTCCGACTTCCCCAGTTCCCTGACCAGTCGCTTGTAGGAGTCCTCCAGTTGCCCTGCAATATCCGGCGGCACCC
>JBAVWD010000539.1:0-2017 GCA_049697655.1 Anaerolineae bacterium
ACAAGCTTAATGGCCATTTAAGCCTGGGTTGCTAGGATGGTGGATGCCGAGAGCACAGATCATGGGGGCAGGAGGTCGGAAGATGAAACACCGAGACGGCGCTTTCTCACCAAAGCCATTCGTGGATATCGCCCTGGCTCTGGTCCTGGCCATACTGGTGACACCAGGACTGGCGAAGGCCCAGGGTCCCGGCGTGTGGGTCGAGTACTCTGGCAACCCGGTCATCGATCCTTCGGACGTTGACGCCTACTATCCCAGCGTCCTTTACGACGACGCCGCGACTCCTTTCGGCGGCCACGGAGAGACGAGTCCGTTCAAGATGTGGCATGACAACGATTTGCAGTATCGCATCTCGGCCGATGGAATAGCGTGGACAGGAGTCGGAGACATGCTGGACGGCACCATCACCGGCTTGCCTGGAGGGCAGGTGCGCCATCCGGTGGTGGAATACTACGCCGGCGGATTCCCTGGCAGGAACGACGGCGTGAACGCCAGCGCCGCCACCATGTACTATCGACTGTGGTTCTGGCACACCGGCTACGACCTGTACAGCGTCACGGCCATCCACTACGCGGAGTCTCCTGACGGAAAGGCCTGGCACAACGTGCAGCCCCTCCAGAACGGCGCAGTGCCCATCGTCACCGGCGTCTGGCCGGACTGGAACCGTGGGTCATATGGACCTTGCGACGTGCTGTACAAGTCAGGTGTCAGCAACTCCGGTACCGACTGGACCTTCTGGATGTACTACGATGGCACCACTGGTGGCGACGAGGCCATAGGGCTCGGCTTTTCGGCGGACGGCGTGACGTGGACTGGATACGACTCCAACGGCGATGGGGCCGCGGATCCTGTGATGAACGGTACCTACGTCCCCGGTGACTGGGACCAGGACTATCTCTCCCGGGCCACAGTCTGGAGAGAGGGGCCAGCGGACTACCGGATGTGGTACAGCGCTGGAATCGGGACCATGAACCACGGCCTCGGCTATGCCACCTCGCCTGATGGCCTCAACTGGACCCGCGATTCCGGCAACCCCATCTTCCATAAGGACGACACCGGCTATCCCAACTACCCCTGGCGCCAGAACAGGAGCTACACCCCCATGGTCTTGCGAGCTGGGACCCTCTGGCTGATGTGGTATTCCGGCGAGGACGGAGGGGGCAAGACGGTAGGAGTGGCCTACGCCAGTGCCGGAGCTCCAACCCCTCTCGTCGAGATCGAGAAGAGTGTAGAGCCGGCCCGGGTAGTCGTCGGACAAGAAGCCGTCTTCACCATCCTGGTGACTAACAGCACCTTGGACACCGCCTACAATGTGCTAGTCTCTGACCAGATACACTCTGCGCTCGAGCTAGCAAGTGCACAGTCTACCAAGGGCATCGTCTCAAAGGAAGGGCAGCTGGTCACAGTCGCCCTGGAGGAAATGGGTCCTGGGGAAACGGCAACCATCACCATCAAGGTTATCGCCCTCAGGCCAGCGCGGATCAACAATCTGACCACGGCAACAACGCCAGGAGGTGAGAACACCGCAGCCGCAGAGCTTGATGTCGTCGCGCCGCCGAAGGAAGAAGAGGAGTTCGTGCCTGAGGCCGGGAGCCTGATCCTGCTGGGGGGAGGTTTGCTCACCCTGGCTGGATACGCCCGGGTCCGCTGGCGCCAGCGGTGAAGAGAGCATGCGTGTGACGATGGGCCACGGCACGTGTAGCGCCATTTGCCAGTTGAGCCGGTAACTGCCTACCATGCCCGCGAGGAGGAGGACGTGACTCGCCGTCGGGTTCCGTGCCGTCGCTGCCGTGCCGCCGGCGCTTCTCGTGGGGCACCAAGCACACTCAGCGGCGTGTGTCAACGGCGAAACTCACTGTGGTCAGCCCCCAGGAGTACGCCAAGGCTGCCACCATCTTGGCCAGCGCTGGCGACACCGTAGACTTCTCATTGGTCACGGGCTCCTTGGCAACTTTAAGGCATTTTTAAGCTGGCGTTTATGGGGGTTTAACTCCCAAGAGCTACACTGGTAGTGGAG
>JBAVWD010000540.1:0-1501 GCA_049697655.1 Anaerolineae bacterium
CCGGTGATCATGCTCACCAGTCTCTCACAGCAGATGGGCGAGACCGCGTTCTCCCTGACCGATGGCATGATGTTGGAGGCGGATGACTACGTGGACAAGCCCGTCACACCGCAGGAACTGCTTCGGCTAGTGCAGAAGTTCCTCGAGAAGGGCCAGACATAGCTTTGCACGGCCGCCTGGTCGTGTGATGCTGCGCCGGCGGCCCGTGTTGATGACGATGACATAGGAAGGAAAGACTAGAGATGCTTGTTTCTGAACAGAAACCGCTGGACGAGATACTGCGCTCCCTTGATGGAGAGAGCACCATCTTCCTCCTTGGCTGCCGCGGCTGTGCCGAAGCCTCGCACACCGGTGGAGAGAAGGAGGTTCGCGCCATGAAGGCCACCCTGGAAGAGCAGGGCAAGACGGTGTTGGGTTGGACGGTGCTGGACTTCCTCTGCCAGAAAGCACTGGTCAAGACGGGTTTGCAGGCCTACAGAACCCAGATCCTGGCCAGTGACTCGCTGCTGGTGATGTGCTGTGGAGTGGGCGTGCAAGCCACTGCTGCAGCGGTGGACAAAGTTGTTCACCCAGCGTGCAACACACTCTCCATGGGCGGGGCCCAGGGAGAATGGCGTGGCAGCGAGCGCTGTGCAGAGTGTGGAGAGTGCCTGCTGGACTATACGGGCGGGATCTGTCCTATCACTGCCTGCACCAAGAGCCTGATCAATGGACCCTGCGGCGGTGCCCGTGACGGAAGATGCGAGCACCAGCCCGAGATGCGTCCCTGCGGCTGGCAACTCATTTACGAACGCCTGGAGAAACTGGGACGCCTCGACGTGCTGCGTCACGTACACGCACCTCGCGATCATGCCAAGGCGGAACCACCCAAGGAGCTGCGGTCGACCAGGCTCTGGGCACTGGAGCAAGAAGAGCAGCAGACAGAGAGGACGGCATGAAACTCACGGAACTCTTCACTGACAGCAGGTTTGTGATCACTTCGGAGGCTGGTCCGCCAAAGGGCGTGGACACGACGAAGATGCTCGAAGAGGTGGATCTTCTTCAGGGCAAGGTGGACGCCTTCAACGTCACCGACCAGCAGAGTTCGGTGATGCGCCTTGGCTCCCTGGCGGTGAGCCTCCTTCTCAAGCAAAGAGGAGCCGAGCCCATTTTCCAGCTCACCTGCAGAGACCGGAATCGCATCGCCCTGCAATCGGACCTGCTCAGCGCATACGTCCTTGGTATCGAGAACATCCTATGCCTGACCGGCGATTACGTGTCCCTGGGAGATCACCCCGACGCCAAGCCGGTGTTTGACCTGGATTCTGTGTCGCTGATAGAAACAGCAAGGGCTCTGTGCGAAGGCCATGACTTGGCAGGGAAGGAACTCCAGGGCAAGCCAGAATTCTGCATCGGCGCCGTGGTCAGTCCGGGAGCCGAGCCGTTGGAACCCCAGATCATCAAGATGGAGAACAAGATGCGGGCCGGTGCCCAGTTCTTCCAGACCCAGGCCATCTATGAT
>JBAVWD010000541.1:0-8266 GCA_049697655.1 Anaerolineae bacterium
GTGCCGCTGGGGGCGCAGGACTGGGCGGTGGTGATTGGTCTGGGCGTGATGCCGTTGGTCATCGTGGAGTTCATCAAGCTGATCAATAGACGTCTGGGGCGCGTCTAGCACCTGCCACCATTCTTGGGAGGCGACTGGTGTCCAAACCGTGGAGCGAGACAACCAAGCGCTGGGTCGTTGTCGGCCTGATCGTGGCAGGAGCGTTATTGGTCTATCGGATTCGCAGCCTTCTGCCACCGGTAATCCTGGCTTGTCTCCTGGCATACCTGCTAGGCCCGGTTGTGGGGCGTTTGACGAGACTCCGACTGTCTAGGACCAAAGCCACGCTGGTCACCTATCTACTCCTTCTCCTGGTCCTGGCTGTTGCTGCCTCTATACTGGTGCCGATAGCTGTGCAGCAGATTTCCTCTATCAACGTCGATTTGCAGAGCATCTATGAGAGCATGCTGCGCATCATGTCTTCATACCAGACTATCACCATCTTCGAATACTCCATCGAACTGTCCGACGTTTTCGACAAGCTGGAGGATAGTCTCATACAGCTCATCTCAGGGTTCGCCTCTCGCTCAGCTGAGGAGATGCTGGGCATCGCATTTGGTCTGGCGTCGGGCTTTGCCTCCACCTTCGTGTGGCTGATCTTCATTCTCGTGATCTCGTTTTGGCTCCTCAAGGATGCCGACCAGATCGCCAGGCTCTTCGATGGGCTGGTGACTCCAGAATACCGGAGTGACGCTGACACGTTGCGTGCCAACGTGGGTGCGGTCTGGAACTCGTTCTTCAGGGGGCTGCTGCTTCTGTCTCTCACCGTCGGGGTGATGACCGGGGCACTCACGTGGCTGGTAGGGGTGAAGAACGCTTTACTGCTGGGTATACTGGCCGGTGTGCTGGAGGTGGTTCCCACCATTGGCCCCATCGTCGCCTGTATCCCCGCCGTCGCTGTTGCCTACTTCCAGGGCTCGACCCATCTGCCCATTGGCAATGGGTGGTTTGCCTTGTTGGTCGTGGGAGTGTACGCGTTGATCCAGCTGGTGGAGAACAACATCCTCGCACCACGTATCATCGGAGGCAGTGTGAGAATCCATCCCCTGGTTGTGTTGATGGGGGCCATCGGTGGCTATGCCGTGGGGGGCATCGTGGGTGCCTTCCTCGCTGCACCAGTCCTCGGAACTCTCAGGGTGCTTGGTCAGTATCTCCACAGCAAGCTTACGGAGGTGGAGGCCCCTGCCGAGTTGCCAGGAGAGGCGCCTCCTCCCGAAGGGGAGACTTGCCTTGAACGACCCAAGGGGGACATGACCGAGCAAGGCGATGCTGACTCCTGACGACCCTGCCTTCCTGAAGGTGCGGGCCAGGACCAAGGCCGTCCTCTTCGACCTCGACGGCACGCTGATTGACACCGATGATGCTTTCCTGGAGACCTGGGCGAGCAGGCTGGAGAGGTGGTCGCGGGGGCTCGTTGGTGATGATCCAAGGCCGCTGTTGCGACGGGTCTTGCTCGGCGCGGAGGGTCCGATCAACGCAGTCATTTCGCTGCTGGACGCGGTGGGACTGGACGATAACGTCTTTTCCATAGGTGACAGACTGCGTCGTGTTCGAGGGCTGCGCACTCAGGGTCGGTTCGTTGCCGTCGATGGCGTTCTGGAGACCATCTGCTCTCTGCACCCATCCTACCGCTTGGGTGTAGTCACCACGCGCTCACGAGTTGATGCCCTTGCCTTCCTCAGGCAGTTCGAACTGCAGCGTCTTATCGAGGTGGTGACCACCAGGGAGGATACCTCGAGGCTGAAACCGCACCCAGAGCCCATCCGGCACACGGTCAATTCGCTGGGCTTGTCGCCGTCACAGTGTGTGATGGTGGGCGACACCGCGGCGGATATGGTGTCGGCAAAGGAGGCAGGCACCTTCGCCGTGGGGGTTCTGTGTGGCTTCGGGGAGCGCAAGGATTTGCTGGAAGCTGGGGCAGACCTGATACTGGAGAAGACTGCGGAGCTTGTGCTCTGGTTCTGATCGGCACCTAGGAGCCGGTTGCTGGTTCCTCCTGGTCGGTGACGTCCTCGTCAGCGGGTTCGACCCGGTACAGCTTGTCCAGGCTCTCCACGCGATCGACGAAGACCGTGCCGTTCAGATGGTCGATCTCGTGTTGTAGCACTCGCGCCATGAGTCCCTCGCCCCTGATGCGGATCTGCTTGCCACGGCGATCCTGGGCCTTGACCACGACACGCGTCGCTCGAGTCACGTCGCCAAGGTATCGTGGCATGGAGAGACACGCTTCCTGCCGCTCCTCCTCGCCCCAGCTCTTCACTACCTCAGGGTTACAAATGACGATCAGCTTGCCACGGTGGGGGTCCGGGATCTCTTCCTCTTCATTCTCATCCTCAGGCAACTCGATGACAGCGACCCGTAGGGAGACCCCGACTTGAGGTGCGGCCAGCCCGACTCCCGGTGCGTGGCGCATGGTATCTACCATGTCGTCGATGAGTTCTTGTAGCGATGGGCCGAAGTCTCGTACCTTTCTTGCTTTGTGTCTCAGCACAGGGTCGCTGCTGGGGGCGAGGGGTCTGATGGCCATTCGTTGCCTCCGCCGTCCTGGCTCCAAGCCTGATTGGGTGCGGTGCGCCCCGCTCTCCGCTGCGGGGGCCCGCACTGCGCAAGGGCGCCGATGCAGACAATCCTCCCTGGGTTGTTAGTCTCACGTTGAGTGGAGCCGCAGCAGTGCTACCGTCTCGAGATGGTAGGTCTGCGGTAACATGTCCACTGGTTGGACTTCGAGGAGTCCATACCCCGACTGCACCATTCTATCGATGTCTCGGGCTAGCGTCGCAGGGTCGGAAGAGACATATATGACCTTGGGTGGCGCGTGCGCGACGAGGGCGGCAAGTGCCGACTTACTGAGTCCCTGTCGAGGCGGGTGCACGATCGCCAGATCTATGGAATCCTCTAGCGAGGGGAGTTGTTCCTCAACAGTGCCTTGCAGGAAGCGCACGTTGGTCGTACCCTGAGAGTTGTATCGCGCGTCCTCGATGGCGGAGTCGCTGGTGTCGATGCCAATGACCTTCGCCACACTATCGGACAGGCTGAGCCCAAAGGTTCCCACGCCACAATACAGGTCCAGCAGGACCTCGTCCCCCTGGAGGTTTGCACACCGAGTCACGGCGGCGAGCAGTTGTTCCACCTGCGACGTGTTCACCTGGAAGAAGCTAGTGGCGGAGATACGCAGGGACCTGTCGGACACTGTTTCCGTAACGTAACTTTCTCCTACGTACGTGACCGGTGTGCCGTCCGGCAGCAGGAGCACACAGGAGATGGGCAGATCCACCTCCAGGCCCGGCGCCACGTCGCCAGTTGTCTCCAGTATGAGCAGCCGCTCTCCTGTTGAGGTGCCGGCTCTGAGCGATACCCTTTCCAGATCGGGGAAATCTATCTCCAACGAGGAGAATAGATCCCACAACAACGGATGCATAGTGTGGCACTCTCCTATGGGCACGACGATGTGCCGATCCGCATCCAGAAAGCCTGGTCGGCCGTCCTCATCCAGATGCAACTGCACGTGATTGCGGTAGCACCAGGGGTTCTCGGCCGCTAGGGTGGGCTTCACCGGCGGATCGGTCAGGTGAGCGATACGTGTCAATTGTGACCGGAGAATCTCCTCCCGAAGGGTCAGCTGCCTCTCGTAGGCGATGTGCTGCCACTGGCAGCCGCCGCAGGTCCCGAAGTGCGGACACCGGGCTTCTACGCGATCTGGGGAAGGGGCTATGACTTCAACCGCACGACCACGTGAGTAGCTCGCTTTCTCCTCTGTCAGCTCGACGAGGACTTCCTCCCCGGGCACCACGTAGGGTACGAACAGTACCTTCCCCTCGTGGCGAGCCAGGCCGCTGCCACCGTGGGCCATGGCTGAGATCTGTACTTGGATCATGTCCGTTGCACCACGGCCGCAAGAATGCGGAGGAATAGCACTGGACGGGCCGGACCTGAAGGGCGTGGGCCTACCCTCGGTACCGCTTCACGAGGTCCTCCATCCTGCCCAGGGCTTCTTCGATGTCCACGAGCGACGCTGCATACGCACACCGCACGAAGCCTTCTCCGCATGCACCGAAGGCCGTACCGGGGACTACTGCCACCTTCTTCTCGTAGAGCAGCCTCTCGGAGAACTCCTCGGAGCCCAACGACGTGTTCTGAATGGAGGGAAAGGCGTAGAACGCACCCTGAGGCTCGAAGCAGGGCATGCCGATGCTGTTCAGCCCATCGACGATCACGCGGCGGCGCTGATCGTACTCCCTAAGCATCTCTTGGACGGCATCCTCACCGTTCCGCAGGGCCTCGATGCCCGCCACTTGAGCTGTGGTCGGCGCGCACATAATGATATACTGGTGTGCCTTCTGCATGCCGCCGAGTATCTCGGGAGGCGCCGCGGCATAACCCAGACGCCATCCCGTCATGGCGTATGTCTTTGAGAAACCACTCAACAGGATGGTTCTCTGGCGCATGTTGGGCAACGAGGAGAAGCATACGTGCTCGACGCCGTACACCAGGCGATCGTAGATCTCGTCGGACAGGACGATGAGGTCGTGCTCTTCGGCCAGCGCGGCGATCTCCGACAATCGGTGCCTGCTCATCACTGCCCCTGTCGGGTTGTTCGGATAGCCTATGAGCAAGGCCTTGGTCTTGGGGGTGATCTTCTTTGCGATCTCCGATGCCGTGATCTGGAATCCGTTCTCCACCCTGGCGTCGACCGTGACGGGCGTCCCACCCGCAAAGATCACGCCGGGCTTGTAGGAGACGAAGCAGGGTTCGGGGACTATGACCTCGTCACCGGGCTCGACGATGGCCAACAGTGCGAGGAAGAGCGCCTCGGACACGCCGACCGTGATCAGCAATTCCTCCCCGGGGTCGTATTCTACCCCGTACAACCTCGCCAAGTGCCTGGATAGTTCTTGTCTCAGTTCGCGCATACCGGCGTTGGAGGTATAGCTAGTTTCTCCCCTTTCCAATGACCGCATGCCTGCCTGCGTGATATGACCGGGCGTCACAAAATCAGGTTCGCCAACCCCCAAGGAGATCACGTCGTCCATGGTGGCGATCACGTCGAAGAACTTCCGTATCCCGGAAGGCGGTACGGACCGTATTCTCTCTGCAAGGACTTCTCTCATCGTTCTCCTCTCACTCGCTGCTCTGGTGCTCTAGGAGCCAGACTGGTTATGTTCCACTCGTCGGCTCTGTCATCGTATGTCAATTCGAAGCGCCTGTCGTCCTCGGTGGCGACACGGAAATGAAGGCCGGAAGGGCTTCGCCATGTCTCTTCCACGACCTGGACGACGTGTCTTCGGCCACGGAAATCGAAGCAGACAGGCCGTTCGGCGAATCGGCTGCCGGAATAGCATTCGACGCGCGCCCTCTCCTCCATCTTCTCTCACCCCATGAGCAGCCTGCAATCATCTCCCACGTCGACCTTGCTGCACCGACCTTCAATCTGAGTGTAGCTGCCGACAAGGGACTCTCGAAGTATGGAGTTCTGAAGGCGAGCGCCTTCACCTATAATGGAGTCGCTGACTATACAGCGTTCTATCTGCACACCACTGGCGATGGACACATAGGGACCGATGACAGAGTCAATGATCGAAGCGGTAGGTGCTATGTGAACGGGGGGCACGATGGCTGTGTTCGCGGTTTCTCCATACGAACCACCGCTCTTGTCAAGCAGGTAGCGGTTGGTGGACAAGAGAGTCTCGGGCTTCCCGCAGTCGGCCCACACATCGACGGTGCCCGTCTCCAGCTTCGCTCCGTGATCCACCATGAGCTGAAGCGCATCTGCCAAGTAGTACTCCCCCTTGGTCTGTATGCCTCCCGACAGCAAGGCTTCTAAACACTCCAGGAGAAGGGCCGAGTTCCTGATGTAGTACAGGCCCACGATGGCGAGATTGGATACTGGCGTATCCGGCTTCTCTACAAAGCCGGTGATGTACCCTTCTTCAACGGTCACCACCCCGAAACGACTGGGGTCCTCAACCTCTTTGACGAAGATCACGCCGTCCGAGGATGCCTGCTCGAGGAATCCAAGATCCGCATCGAAGATGGTGTCCACGAAGACAATGAAAACGCTTCCCACGAGGTGCTCTCGTGCGAGGAGGAGGGCGTCAGCCTGGCCCCTTGGCTCCCTCTGCTCGACATAGCGCGCCGGGAAATCATAGTGGGCCTCGACGTGTTGCCGTATCTGCTCGCCAAGATGCCCCACGATGAAAACGACCTCCTCGATGGGCAAGCCCTGCAGCCTGTCAAGCACGTGGTCCAGGACGGTCTTACCAGCAACCTGCAAAAGAGGCTTCGGCTTGGTGTGCGTGTGGGGCCTCAGTCTCGTTCCCAGTCCAGCCATGGGGATGATGATTCGCATCGCCTGCCCTTTCCTGCCTTATTGGCATGCAAGACCGTGTGTGGCGCGTACGGTCCGTCAGGCACTGGCGGCCAGGAGCCGCTCGTACAGCCTCACGACTTGGTCGGTGTTGTGTTGCAGGGAGTACCGAGACACAATCCTTCGGCGCGCCTTTCTCCCGAGGGAGTGTCGAAGTCCTGGGTTCTCCGTCAGCAACCTCAGGGCCAGCGCGAGCTGGCTCCGCAGGTCGAGGGGATCGATCAGGATGCCAGCGCCCCGAAGTGCCTCGCCATCACCCCCGACATCTGTGGCTACTGTGGCCATACCGCAAGCCATGGCCTCGAGCATGGCAATGGAAAGCCCTTCGACCTCAGAGGGCAACACGAACACGTCCCCCGCCTGCAACATGGGAATCAACGAGGCAGGGTCCTTGATCACCCCGGTGAACACCGTCGTTTCTCCAGCGTACAGGTTCCGCAGCCTGGCATACTCAACTCCGTTGCCAACAACTACGGCTTTACTGGTGGGAGGCAGTCGGAGGCTGTGAAACACCTCCAGGAAGGTCCCCACGTTCTTCTCGGGATCAAGGCGACCGCAATAGACGACGAGGAATTCGGCTCGCAGGTCTTGCTTGTAGCTTGATGGGCCCGGGCGGAAAAGGTCGGTGTCCACCCCGTTAGGGATAACGTGGATGTTCTTCGAGGGCACACCGTACCTGGCGAGGATACCCTTCTGCTCATGGGAGAAGATCACCACGGCGTCATATCTGGCCAGTACGTCAGACCAGATACGATAGAACCACCTTGAACTCAGACCCCAGAGGCTGGCACGCCGATCATACGGGGCATGGAAAGTTGCCACAATGGGAATGCCATGCTTGTGACACACCTGAGGAAGCCCGAAATCCAGATTGGAGAAGGAGAGGGACACGTGGGCTACGTCCACCCCCTCTTCGACCAGCACTCTCTCGATCAGTGACCTGCAGCCGGGCGACGAGATCAAGTCGTGGTCCCATAGGCTGAGCGAACTGAGTCTTCTGAGGTGCGGGGCTTCGACTGTCTGCTCGGAGCGGGGACCATGGTAGAAGAAAAGGACGTGTGCGCCGCGGGCTTCCAATCCGTCTGTGAGTTGGTTGGAGTACCTTACGAGGCCGTTGCCGCGCTTTCTGGCTTTGTGTCCGAACCAGGCGACTCTCATGTACTCTGCCGCAACTTCTTTCGTGGGTCCCTGCGTTAAGGGACGTGTCCATTATAGCAGCTTGCGGGTGCGGGGGCAAGAGGGGTCAAAGAGACCATCGATGACCAAGACGACAGCGCCCTCGTCAACTGTCCGTGCGCACGCTTCGATGCCACTCCATTCATCCAGCCCGTACCGCGGTGAACAGTGCTCCGCATGACACTCATGCAGGATTCCTTTGGAGGGACTCTGTGTGCCTGGCTGACAACAGTCAGAGGAAGCCGCCATTGGGGCACTCAACGAATGGGAGCCACCACGCCAGTCTGACCGCTCGCGGTTCGGCACCCGTCCACCCCAGACCTGCCTCCCTGCGACTCGCACCGTCCAAGAACACCGGGGCGGCCAGGCTCTCTGAGATGGTGAAGGGGCCTGAAGTCCTGAGCATCCGGCCACTGGCGTCGCCATGGTGCAGCGCTCAGACCGAACTAGGACCGCAATATGACCTCCTTCGGACCTGGCACTGGTAAGACATGTAACTGAAGGACGATGTCAAGACCTGATCTTGACGGGTAGCCGTCGACTCCGTTCTCATGGACAGACAACATCTGGGTGTGTCGCCAAGGCTTTGTATCTAAGTTCCCATCCCGTCCGTGCAGGGGCAGATCCCCGCAGCAACGAAACCTGGCACTTCTGTGTCGGGCAATGGCAGGTTTGACAGCTATCAAT
>JBAVWD010000542.1:0-3147 GCA_049697655.1 Anaerolineae bacterium
GATGACTCGGCGGAGCAGGGCCGATCTGATCTCCAGGAGACCGTGCGCGGAAATGAGAGCCAGGGGCGGCAGCAGGGCCACGTCGAACCTGGAATTCATGGTCAGGGAGAAGGTGAAGATGAGCATCGAGACCCCAAACCACAGAACCAGAATCCACGTCGAGTCGCCGGCTTCGGACAAGAAACGCCAGCCGCGTTTTCGGCGCCATCCTGCGCCCATCAGCAGACACACAGCCATGATCAGAACGACGAAGTAAAGCGGGGATAGTTGTTCGTGAGGCAAGTACCTCAAGTACCTGATGTAGAACAATGGGTTCAGAGGACCAAGACCCGCGCCTTCCATGTTAAGCCCGCCATAGACCACGGTCAGGAAGCGCTCGGAGAACCGGAGGTTGGGCAGCGACCAGATGCTCCCCACCGTGGCGCCCACCATCATGGCGCTCAGTAGGTTCGCTCCCTGACCAGCCGGCCGTGACAGCGCGTACAGCGTGACACTGACCAGGAGCCATGAGATAGGGATCAACCAGTAGCCGAGGGCGAAACCCTCGAGCTGATCCCCATTGGGCCAGTACCAGACAAGGGCCAGCCCCAGTCCAGCGAGCCCATGGAACAAAGGCGAAACCCACCAGCGGCGCATCGTGGAAGAGACATCGCCCTTCGCAGTGAGACCCGCCTTCACGTCTCGGAGCGCACTCGATCGCACCGCCACGTAGGCTATCGGCCCTCCCGCAAAAGCCACGAAGGGCCACTTGGTGAGGATGCCCAGACCGATGACCAGTCCCAGGAGCAGCGAAGACCCGCGATGTCGAAACCCTTCGCAGGCCACCAGGAGATAGATAGCGAGCGTCACCATCGCCGCCAGCGAATAGTCAACGTAGGGCATCCTCGATACGGAGAAGAGGATCGGATAAGTGGATACGATAAACGCTGCCAGCAGCCCTACTTGCCTGCTGAAGAGCCTCTTCCCTATGCCGTAGGCCGAGAAGAGCAGCATGGCCACGAAGACTGCGTTTCTCATCAACGCTACGTCGGTGGAGACCCCAAACAACCGATACAGAGGAACAGCCACCAGGTGGCTCAAGGGCGGGCGGTTCCAGGACCAGGTCAGCACTTCGAAGACGCTTCTGATGTTGACTGTCTGGAGCATGTCGTTGTAGATGAGCGTCCTCACCAGGTGAGCCGGCCGATCCCATCCCAGGATGGTCACCTGCCTGGTGATGAAGACCCAGTTGTTGTAGACATGGAAGGCGACCAGGCCCAGAACCGCCAGCAGGCTGAGCAGCCAGCCACGACGCTTGTCTTCCGCCGCGGATACCTCAGCCATTCTCACCGCCATCCGAAGCCGTCTCTGGGGCGACAACCCCGATTCTCGCCAGGAAAACTCTGTCCTCGCCGGCTTCGCCTTGCGCCTCGAGCACCGGTAACCGCTCACCTGTGGCGGGCAGGTACATTCCTGCTACCAACCGGTACTCGCCCGGAGGGGTCCCTTGCGGGATCAAGAGACCGTGCCTGTCGTCCACGGTCTCGCCAACCTGCCAGGACGTCGTGGGCCGAGAGCCGCCCACAGGCTGACCATCGTGCTGAGCTATCAAGCGACCCTGGTCATCGAGCAGATGCACGAGCACGACGTAGTCCTCACTTGGTCGACGCACGGCACTCCACTGGAGTGTCAGTCTCAGTATCTGATCTGGCTCGACGGCCTCGTCCAGCAACTCGAAGCCAGCCAACGACACCTCACCGCCTAGGTCCACGCCCAGAGGGGACAGCTCAGAGGGAGTAGACTTGTCATCCGATGTGGCATACAGCGCCAGCCTCACATCCCCATACCATTCGTCTCTGGTGCGGTAGGCGTTCTCACTCAGCCATCTCTCCACCAGGCCCTGGGGATCGAGCTCCTCCTCAGACCGGAAGATGGCGTACACCCTATCGTGGGTCTCGACGATCTCCTCGAGAGCCCTCATGTCCTCTACGGCATCCCCTGTGGGCAGCAGATACACAGCCGCTGGCCCCCCGTAGAAGGGAGCGAAGGTGGCGGCCTCTGCGGGGGGATCCAGGACAATGGCGCTACTTTCCGTCAGCACTGGCTCAAGACTGGCCACGAGGTGCCGGTAGTACTCCTGGACCTCTTCAGCGGCAGGTGGCAACCGCCTCCCGTATAAGAATACCACCTCGCCATCCGGCAGCTCATGTCTTGCCTTCAATTCGAAAACCTGCTCGAACACCTGTGGCGATTCGAAGATCCGGCCCACCGCCTCCCTGGCGCCATCGCTGAGCTTGTACGGGTCATGCGTGCTTAGAACCACGCGGTCCGCGGCGAAAGTGTTGACGAATACCAGGGACCCACCCCCATCCCTGGAGAGGTCCCGGATCTCTATGTCCGGGAATTCAAGCAATGCCAGATACCGCAGGATGTCGGCATTCAGATAGGTATAGTTGACCAGCAACGCCAGGGACTTCTGCCCCTCGCCACCTTGGCTGGCCTCGCTCAGTATCTCCGGTGCCACCCAGTACCTGCTGTCCATCCGGTCGGTGCTGGGTGGCATGATATATGCGCCCTCCCCCAACAGGTTCAATCTGCCCACGACCGGCAGGCTGATGATCGTCCTTTGGGTGAAGGGGTAGAGGGAGTCGTAGGACAGTATGTAGAACTGGGCCACTCCACAGACCACGAGCACGGAGATCAGAGCCAGCTTGACCCCTCTTTTCCTGAGGGCAAGGAAACCACGCGCGGTGATCAGGGCCGCCGCAGGCAGCAATGCGATGTTGAACCGGGAGTTCCACGTCTGAGATAGCGTGAAGATCAAGAAAGGTACAGCCAGCCACAGTGCCAGCATCCAGTCCCTTTCCTCCATCTGCCTCCAGACCGCCAGCGACGAGCTCCTCTTGTAGGACGCGAATGCCAGCACTCCAAGGGCCACTACCAGGGCAGCGAAGTACAACGGCGAGAGCTGCTCGGTCAGCATCGTGCTCAGGTACCGCGCGTAGAAGGTCGGATTTAGGAAGCTCAACCCCTTGCCCTGGATGTTCACTCCACCGTAGGCCACGAACACAAACCTACCTGAGAAGGCGATGTTCGGCAGAGACCATGCTGAGGCCAAGGTGCCACCGATGAGCACCGCGCTCAGGAGATTGGTCCCTTGACTGGGCC
>JBAVWD010000543.1:0-4267 GCA_049697655.1 Anaerolineae bacterium
ACCCTACAACAGGGATTCCGAGTTTCAGGGCGTGCGCGATCTCTGACAACGTGCCGAAGCTTCCGCTAACTGCAATCACTGACTGAGCCGAGCTCACCACGATCACATTCCGGGCTTCTCTTATGCCCGTCACAATAGGGATGTCAACGTACGGGTTGGCGTCACGGCGGCTGGTGCCAGGCAGGATGCCGATAGTGAGGCCTCCCGCTTCCTTGGCCCCTCGACATGCGGCTTCCATGACCCCGCCCAACCCTCCGCAAACCACAGCGGCCCCCTTCTGTGCCAGCAATCGGCCCACCTCCTCGGCCAAAAGGGCCGTATCAGCGGAGCAGAATCCATCTCCGATCACGGCCACCATCATCCTCGTTACTCCAAGGTCACGGCTGCCAAGCGCGTATACCTGGCACCGGAAGGAGAAAGCTCGCTTTTGACCAAGCAGACATCACACACCTGCATTTCACCCAGCGAGCCCACGATGTGTTCTCCGATCATGTCCCCGAGGCGACGCCGCTCGCTGGCCGCGACATCGCGAGCCACTCGCCCTAGGGTCAAATGCGGTGTGTACCTTCGCTTCTCTGCAGCATAGCCGAGTACAGAAAGGCTATCTTCGACGGCGGTCTGGAGGCGCATCAGTGTCCCGGTATCTCCTTCTACTCCCACCCAAATCACGCTCGGGCGGCTACTGCTCGGGAAGCAGCCTAGTCCGGAGAAACTGATGGTGAAGGGCTTAACACCTTCGCTCCCCTGGGTTACGGCGTGGACAATCTCCGTGATCGTGCTTGCGGGCACATCGCCCAGGAACTTCATAGTGAGGTGTATCCCCCCCGGCTTCACCCAGCGCACATGGTCCGCAACCCCGGTGCCCTTCAGAGAGCCCTGGATGCGGTCCAACTCTCTTCTCAGGTCCTCTGGGAGCTCTATAGCCACGAAAGCCCTGATCTGCTCCATTTCTTTCCCGCCGTGATTATATCACACCACTCTATCTCGCTCCAATCCGGTGCGTGTCTGGCCCTGGCCGCGGTTTCATCTTCGACAGATTCGCCAGTATCTTTCGGCGAATCCCTGGTCGGGGCTTACCGCCCTCGAGTATTCACGCACGCGCAGCGCCATGGTCTTGTCGCCCTCGAATAGGGTCGCCATCTGGGACTGATAGGCTGCGATGGCCGCGATCTTTGCTTTCAGGCACTGCTCGTCGAGCAATTGCAGTTCTGATTCCCACTCCTGCGTTCCCAACATTCTCAGCGCATCTGTGAGAGCGCCGGGCTTGTCCACGTAAGGGTAATCTTCGTAGAACACGATCTGGCTGGATCCGGCTTGCAGGCTGAGAAGCGAGTCTCTGACCAACTGGTGATCCACATGGTTTCCTACAGCCAGCGGCGCGTACACTGTAACGTCCTGCGACGTGGGCAGGCCGGCCACCATCGCGGCCAATCGCGACACAAGCGTCGCTTCTGAGGGATGGATGGGGCCAAAAAGCTCTTGGTCTGAAGAGTACACAAAGGAGTCTTGACTGAAGCGGTAGATGGCGTCTGCGTATGCCAGGTGCAGGTACTCTGCGCCGAGTAGGTTCATGGCGCTCCGGTCTTCCTTCCTGCGCACGGTAGTCGGATGGGTAGCGTTCCCCCATCTGCTGTGTATCTGGGTTGCATAAGCGGAGAGCTCCACGTGCTGTGGCTCACCGGCGAAGACAGTGACGACCAGTACCGGAGTTCCGCTGAGGACCTGTCGGCGGATCAGTCCTCCACAGGATAGGACGGCATCATCAAAGTGGGGTGACAAAAAGATGGCTCGCGCGCTCACGTCCTGAGTCTCCGAAGGGCAAGACTATCACACTTGCGTGCTCTGGGCCACGGGCCTTGTTGCCGATGACTGTAATGGGCAGTCGTTCGTCGGAGCTACCGCTGGTACTGGCGGAGTGTGGCCAACGAACTCGTCTGTCCCTCACTGGAGACGGCGGAGGTTCTTTCCGCGGATTGCACGACACCACGTTTGACTTTGTCGTGAATTGTGATAACATATCGGCCAAAAAGCGGAGGCTTTAGACAAAGTGAAGAGAACGTTGCTCGCAGCTCTCATTGCCGCGGTAGCGGTAGTCGCGGCCTGTAGCGCTCCAGAGGTTCCCGCACCGCCGTCCGGCATACCCACACCGCGCCCCAGAGGCACCGATACTCCAACGCCGGCGAACGACGAAGAGGCCGTCATGCAGTTGCTGAATGCGGAGGCTGAGGGTATTGTCTCACAGGACATAGATCGCTTGATGGAGATTTGGCACCAGGATGGGGTAGTCACTGACGCCAACCACACTCCGGACAACCCTTCTGACGATCGCGTGTGGGACGGCATTGCCGCCATCCGGGAAAGATACGTGAACGAGATCTTTCCATCCGCTCCTAGCTCGGTGACTCACCCTGATGCGGAGGTGACGGTCGAGGGCAACACCGCTACGGCCGTCAGTACCACGACAATTGGCATAGACCACGCGCCTGGTGGCGACCAATGGACCTTTGTCAAGACAGATGGCCGTTGGTTGATCACCGCTCTGACCTTCAATCTCGAAGCCCAGTAGTCTTGGCGGTGGTGCCACTGTCAGTCCGATGCTGATCGTGTGGCAATAGGGAACCTAGTCTCTCCCGGCCAACATCTCCAGCGGCGACGGCCGGGACAGAAAGGGGCGAACGATGGGCGAACTGGACCAGATCATCAGTGTGGCCCGAGGAGAAGAAGAGGCAGATTTGCTGCTGAGGAACACCCGGCTAGTGAATGTCCTTTCGGGCGAGATTCACGAGACCGACGTCGCGGTGGCTGGCAGTCGCGTCGTGGGACTGGGGCAGTACGAGGCCAAGGAGGTCATGGATCTGCAGGGTTCCTACCTGTGCCCCGGGTTCATTGACGGTCACGTACACATCGAGAGCTCCATGCTGCGGGTTCCTGAGTTCGCGCGGGTCGTGGTGCCCCACGGGACGACAACGGTTGTTGCTGATCCCCACGAAATAGCAAATGTCCTGGGGTTGGATGGCATTCTGTACATGATGGAATCAAGTAGGGACAGCCCTCTCGAGGTGTACTTCATGTTGCCCTCGTGCGTTCCGTCCACCGAGCTGGAGACGGCGGGTTCCCGCTTGATGTCCTATGACCTTTCTCCACTGCTCCGTGAAGACTGGGTGGTGGGTGTGGCTGAGATGATGAACTATCCTGGGGTCTTGGACAGGAACGGGGATGTCCTCGCACGAATAGCTATGGCCGGCGGCAAGCGGGTGGACGGCCATGCACCGCGCTTGTCTGGCAAGGATCTGAACGCCTACATCGCCGCGGGCATCGCCTCAGACCACGAGAGCAGTTCTCTTGAGGAGGCCAGGGAGAAGCTTCAGCGAGGTATGTACGTCATGATCCGCGAGGGCAGCGTCGCCAAGAACATGGAGGCGCTGCTGCAGTTGGTGACTCCAGAGAACGCGCGAAGGTGCATGTTTGTCAGCGACGACAACGATCCTGTGCAGTTGCTTGAGCATGGACACATGGATCACATAGTGAGGAAGGCGATAGGCATGGGCTTGAAGCCCGTGCTGGCAATCCAGATGGCCACCATCAACGCTGCGGAGTACTTCGGGCTGCGGGACCTGGGCGCTGTCGCTCCCGGCTATCGGGCCGACATGGTGGTTCTCGATGACTTAGACAGTTTCCAAGTCGACAAGGTCTTTCGAGGAGGCCGCCTGGTTTCCGAGAATGGCGAGATGCTCGACATGGGCGGCGAGCGTCGGCCGGTTCCATTGCGGGGCACGGTCAACGTGGCATGGATCGAGCTGGAGCACTTTCGCATCGAGGCACAGGGCAGCAGCGCCAGAGTGATCGAGCTGACGCCCAACCAACTGGTCACCAACCAGTCGGTGGAGGCGGTCAGGACAGTGGATGGTTTTGCCGTGGCCGATGTGGAGCGAGACATGCTCAAGTTGGCCGTTATCGAAAGGCATATGGCCTCCGGGAACACCGGTCTTGGTTTCGTGAGGGGGTTTGGGCTGAAGCGTGGTGCCTTGGCTTCTTCGGTGGCCCACGATTCGCACAATATCATCGTGGTGGGCACCAACGACGAGGACATGATGACCGCTGCAGTGCAAATCGTTAAGATGCAGGGAGGACTCGTTGTCGCAGCTGAGGGGGAGGTCCTGGCCACGGTGCACTTGCCAATAGCTGGGCTGATGTCCGAGAAGTCAGCGCGGGATGTGATGAACGAGATGGAGGCGATAAACAAGGCTGCCAGAGAAGTGGGCTGTAC
>JBAVWD010000544.1:0-2644 GCA_049697655.1 Anaerolineae bacterium
TGGGCACCAGGCCTGAGCGCACCCGCAGTGGGGCGTAGTCGGTTTGGTCCTGGAGGGCGTGCCCCACCTCATGGGCCACGACGCCCAAGGCGGCGATCGACGGGGTGCGGGCGACCTGTGGCGAGAGGCGCAGTACCTTCTTGGAGGGATCATAGTGATCGCCCAGCATCCGTCTGGCCGCCTCGATTCCCACGTGGCCGAGCCCGTTAGATCTCAGCAGCAATTGGGCAACTTCCAACCCGTTGATGTCTCTCAAGTTGCGCAAGCGGGAGTACTTGCCGAAGGCTGACTGTACCCTCCACTGCGCGAACAAGGCCAGCAGCAGAGCTGGCAGCGAGAAGAGCAGATACCTGATGTCGAAAAAGAACATGTCCTGGCCTCCGCAATACGTTTCTATACCTCTCTAATTATACCAGAACGCGATGGGGACTGTCAATACCTGTGACTGCTGTTCCGTTATTATGGATCGCACCCCACCCCGGCGCACAATCCCGAAAGTAACTGTATCCTGCGCAGGGTTGCAGCCTCTCCTAAACCTGCCGGGTGCGATTGCCTGGCTGCTGGAGCGCGGCTACAATGGTCCACGGGAGACGGTGGTCTGTGTCAGGTGATCGTTTTCAGTTGTAGTGACCCCGGAGGAACAGGTGTCCCGCAAGCAGTGGGTGGTGACGGTGGTGCTGGGGCTGGCAGCGGTCAGCGTTTTCTTCTGTGCTGGCAGCTATCTGGGCCTGTATCTCACCGGCGGCGCACCCGACTTGTCGCCCGTGCTCGCCCGACCTACTGCGCCGTGGGAGGAGATCCCTTCGCCGACCATCGTACTAGAAGAGGAATCTGCCACGGCCACAGCAACAAAGACAGCAATCCCTTCGCCCATGGTCAGAGCAGAGACACCTACGCCGGGCAGCACCCTGGAGGTTCCTCCGACCATACCGTCGGGGCACCCCACTGCTATACCAGAGGAACCGGTGGTCCCGGACGAATGGGAGCCAGACGACACTCCTGAGGACGCCAGTCCCCTCGAGATGGGAGGGGTGCAGGGGCACAACCTGCACGTGGCGGGGGACCAGGACTGGGCCTACTTCGAGGCGGAGGCGGACAGGTCCTACGTTATCGAGACCTCCAACCTGGGGCGCGAGATAGACACGGTAGTCTCTCTGCATGACAGCACTGGCACCGAATTGGCCTCGGACGACGACGGAGGAGAAGAGTTCGGGTCTTCGCGCCTGTTCTGGGTGCTTGAGGAAGGCGGAAGAGTGTACGTGCAAGTCCGAGGCTTCGCCGAAACCGAGGAGGGACCTGGCACCCGATATGAGGTCTCGGTGAGGCTGGCAGAGGGTTTCCGGGAGGACGAGTACGAGCCGGATGATTCTCTGGCGGACGCCACCCGGATCGAGGTAGGGGAGACGCAAAGGCACAACCGGCACGTTTCCGGCGATGAGGATTGGATCTCCTTCCAGGCCGAGGCCGGCCAAACCTACGTGATAGAGACCTCCCGCCTGGGCGACCGGGCGGACACGGTGGTCTACCTGTACGACGCGCAGGGCAACCAACTTGCCCTGGACGACGACGGCGGCGATGAGGACCGGGCGTCGCGGCTGCGATGGACGGCCCCCAACAGCGGCTTGTTCTTCGTCAAGATCGGGAACTGGCTCCCCACCTTGGCGGGTCCAGGGACAGGATACGACCTCACCCTGAGGGCGCCCCAAGGGGGCTGAAGGCCTCGCTGCACGCCGCGTCATTGACATAAGCACACGTAAGCATCCTGTGCCGTGTCCTCGGGGGCCGAGAACGACTCATGCCTCACCCCCACCTTAGTCCTCCCCCTTCAGGGGGAGGATTCCTGTCTTGGTGCCCACCGCGCTGGGAGCATCATTCCCTTCGTTTGAGGGCAGGCCTGCCCCGAGTTTATCGAAGGAGACTGGGGGAGGGGGGTCCAGCGATTGACCCACACTGCCGCTGCCCGGTCCAGTAGGCCAGGGGCTGCTGTGCCCTGCCTCCATCCGGGCCCTGACGAATTGACATCATCTCCACCGCACAGTTAGAGTCTGCAAGTGAATGGGTGAAGCCGCGTACACACGTGCGCTCCGGCAAGCGCACTTGCCGCTTCGGGAGGTTCTGGTGGAGTACAGGGTCAAGCTGGAGAGAACTGACGAGGGCTACGCCGTGTGGTGTCCTGGCCTGGCAGGATGTTGGTCCCAGGGCGCCACGGAGGAAGAAGCGCTCGAAAACATCAAGGATGCCACAGAGACCTACCTGGCCACGGTCGAGGAACTGACGAAGGATCAGACCACGGACCTGGTTGAGGTGCCGGTGCGGCCAGGGCAGCACTGCCACACGTCTCCCGCCGAGCATCCCTCTCGTCAGCCGGGTTGAACGGCCGAGGGTGTCCCTGCCTGGCGAACCCTACCCCGGGTCGAGATGGGTTCGGGGGGACGCGACGTTATGCTCTTAGCCAACCCTTGCGAAGGTTCGAAACCTTCGCAAGGGTGTTCATGCGACAGCTGGGTCCCATGGTCTAGACCACGGCGTATTCAGTCGCCCTGCCGTGCTTCAGGAACCTATCAAGGCGCAGCGGGGCGATGTCCACAGTGGTGGCCTCTCCCTCCAGGATCTCCTCAGCCAGCAAGAGCCCACAGATTGGGCC
>JBAVWD010000545.1:0-2123 GCA_049697655.1 Anaerolineae bacterium
GCGGTGAACGCCACGGGACTCATCGGCGACAGTTGGCCGGTGGGCATTGGCGGCGTGGAAAGACCGACTGCTGATGAACCCGCGCGAGTGGTGACTGTGGAGGCGGACCAGACGCTGGAGGACATCGCCACAGCTTACGATGCCAACCCGGAGACCGTGCGCCAGTTGAACCCTGACCTCGGTGGCCAGCAGCCACCCGCGGGCAGCACGGTGGTCTTGCCGCCGCCGCAATCCAAGACGGAACCAGGCCCCGGGGGACCATCCGTTGGGCCGACTGTGCCCCCCAGTGGTGGTCCGCCTGCGGGGGGCGGGACCCTGCCCCCGCCGTCTGGTCCCCCGCTAGGCATCTTCAAGCCGGTTCCCCTGCTGCCCGGTTTGGTTGGCATCCTAACGGGCCTGAAGGCGCCTGCGGCACCGACCAATCTGCAGGCGGAGGTTATCGACTGCCAGGTGCGACTTCGCTGGAACGACAACGCTGACAACGAAGAGCGGTACGAGGTGTGGTACCTGTGGAACATTGGTCAGGCCCCGCGGCTCATCGCCAAGCTGAACGCGGCTAAGGGAGGACAGGTCTGGTACGAGTTCCCTGCGCCGAGTTCGGGAGCCTTCATTTTCTGGGTGGAGGCGGTCAACACCATCGGAAGGCAGCCCAGCAACAAGGTTGGGGCCATGGTTGGTCTGAGCTGCGCCCAGACCCTGGCTAAGGAGCTACAAATAGAGGCGCTGGACATGACCGTGCCCGCCGGCTACAGCCAGGTCTATTGTTACGTGTCGTTCGAGGGTGCACCTCATGTGCGGGTGCCGGCGGGCACGAATGACTTCATAACGGTGACTGGAGGGAAAGGGAACATCGCCTCCTGGGCCAGTGGCAATAACAAGCTGGTGGTTCCCATACCGGGAGATGAGTCTCTGGAGGTCGAGGGGGAATGCTGGGGCTGGTCGGGCGGAAAAGTGAGTCAGTTCGGGACCTTTGGTGGCAAGTACCCGAGGTCAACCTGGGATGGGGTCAGACGTCCTTTGCCGGGCACCGGTTTCGAGATCGGCGTGGCCATCAAGCCTCTGGGAGGGGCGCTGGACACCAGCGGCCTGCTGACGACCTACAGCTACGAGGATCCGACGCTGCCCGTCCCTTATGAGGTCGTCGAACACAAGCTCTTTTCGCCGTGGCCATCTGACCCGCTGCTCAGGTCAGTCAGTTGGAAGTGGGACGGAGATTCGAGCAAGATCGCCGGCTTCCAGATTCTGCTGAACGGAGCGCCCTACAGCCCCAGCGGTGGTTGGTCGCTGGTGGCTCCCACCGCACGTTACGCCGGCGTAAGGTTGCCGAAGGACTGCGGGATGCACATTACCTGGCAGGTGCGGGCCGTGGCGGGGCAAGCGCTGTCCAAACTGAGTGCCCTGAAGAATCCAGACAACGACTACGACCTGCCCAAGTGCCCTGAGCCGATGTACGCCATGGTCAGGTTCAACACCGTCACCTTCATTGAGGACTGCGATGACCTGGACCTTTACTGGTACCTCACGGTGGCCGGCGTCACGAAACAGTTCTATTGGAGCTGCGACCCCGGGCTATTCACGCCTGGTTGCGGGGGTCAATGGATTCACATTGACGACGACTGCGGCCCGCATTCCTTCGCCTCGCTAGGCCAGGGAGAGAATCCTTTTCCCGACACCGTCGTGGCGCCCCTGGGGCAGACCGCAACCGGCGGGGGCGGCGGTCCGATCAGCATCGAGGTCATCGAGAGCATGTGGAACACCCTGATCCTTGTGGGAGGCGACGAGAATCTCAGTGTGCACAGGGTGGTATACAACTTCGCCTCCCTGGAGGAAGCCCAGCAGAAACTGGGTTGTGGCAGGGAGGTCTGCGTCGGGCCAGGCACCGGGGACCCGTATGCCAGCGAGTACGCTGGATATCACGCCTCGGTCTGCTACACGCTGTACATTTTCCCGCAGGCTGAGGGTTCGAATTGCGCGGTCAAGCAGCCGGCATACACGGCATTCACTTACCTAGCAGGGTCCGCTACCATTATAGGTCCGTGAATGCTCCCCTTAACGGCGCAGTACGTCACCTTGCGTTATCGTGGTTTCTCGGTTGGGGCGACGCCCGGCCCGCTGGGCCGGCG
>JBAVWD010000546.1:0-1631 GCA_049697655.1 Anaerolineae bacterium
GTCCTGGGCCTGGCCGCTGACTTGGTGAGCATTCAGGAGGGTCTGGAACCGGTGCTTGGGGCACTGCTCGGTAGCACCCTGGTGGTCGAGGATCTGGACACCGCCCGCGCCATGCGTGCTCCGGACGGCGACCTGCACTACGTGACCCTCGAAGGACACGTGGTCTCAGCGGCAGGAGTGGTGACGGGTGGCTCTGATGCCTCTAGCAGTCTTCTATTAACCCACGAACGCGAACGCAGGGAACTGCCGCAGCGGATTGCAGCCGCACACGAGCAAAAAGGGAGCCTGGAGGCCCAAATCGACGGCGAACAGGGGCGACGTCGAGAACTGACGGACGAACTTGCCGCACTGAGGGAGGAGCGTAACCACGTCGAGAAAGCTCTGAAGACAAAGGACGAAGAGATCTCTGGCTTGAGCATCAAACATGACAGGGCAGCGCAAGAACTCGGCTGGCATGGGGTGGCAACCAGCAGGCTTCAGGCGGAGATAGACGCACTCCAGGACAAGGCGAGGGCCATCGCAGAAGCGGTCGAGGCGGCAAGGGAGAAGGAACGAGCGGCCGCCGAGACCGTCAGCACCTTTCAGGTACAGCTGGGTGTGCTCGACGCCAGCCCTCTGCGGGACAAGCTGGCTGGCTTGAAGACCGCCGTCGCGGTGCTCCAAAGGACCAAGGAGAGTCAGGAAACGGCTCTCGCCGGTCACCTTGCCGGGCTGGAGCAGATAGAATCGCAGCTCCGGGAGAAGCAGCTCCGGGTGGAAAAGCTGGGCACTGAGGCCGCCGAACTGGAGAGGACCATAGCATCCCTCGCGGGACTGACAGAAGAGCTCGCAGCGCAGGCAGATGGCCTCTCATCACAGATCGCGGAGGGGGAGCAGCAGCTGGCCAACCTGGAGAAGCAGCAGAGCGACCTGGAACAGGACGAGGCGACACGTCGGCGCACGCTCCAGGAGCACGAAGTTGCGCACAACAACGCAGTCCTCCAGCGCCAGCACTCCGAAGACGAGCTTCGCAACTTGCAGGAGCGCATAGAGGCCGATTTGGAGAGCATTGCCACATCCACCGATATGCCCAGGCAGTTGCCTCTGGACATTGACGCTCGCCTTCGCTCTTTGCCGGTGGCTACCGAAGTGCCGAGGGGACTGGAGGCCGAGATCACACGTGTGCGCAGGCGCCTGCGTCAACTGGGACCCGTCGATCTGGAGGCAATGGAGGAATACGAGCAGGTGGCGGAACGACACACCTTCCTGGTAGGACAGATCGAGGATCTCGAACAAGCCGCCCGCTCGCTACGCAAGGTGGTGACTGAACTGGACCAAGTCATGGAAGACAAGTTCACCGCAACCTTCGAGCGCGTAGCGGTCGAATTCGAGGCCTTTTTCGCCCGACTGTTCAACGGAGGAAGGGGGCAACTAGTCCTCACCGACCCAGAAAACCCGCTTCAGACGGGGGTGGAAATCCTGGCTCAACCACCCGGGAAACGCGGCAGCAGCGTGGCCACCCTGTCCGGCGGAGAGAGGGCCCTCACCGGAGTTGCCCTGACTTTCGCCATCTTGAAGGCCTGCGCCACACCCTTCTGCTTCCTGGACGAGGTTGATGCGCGGCTCGACGAGGTCAACGTTGAGCGCTTCGG
>JBAVWD010000547.1:0-3738 GCA_049697655.1 Anaerolineae bacterium
TCCCTGAGTTGCGCATCACCAACCGGGGTCTGGTGGATACCGTCGAGTTCACTCCAGTGGCATTGTTCGTCTGACCAGATCCTCGGGCTCGACGGGCAGTCTGGTGACTCGCACGCCAGTGGCGTCAGCGATGGCGCTGGCGATGGCTGAGGCTGTGGCCACCGTGCCCTGCTCTCCAGTGCCCTTGGCTCCGAAGGGCCCGGAGGCCTCCGGGTACTCGATGAGTTCTGCCGCGATGTGCGGGACGTCCAGTGCTGTGGGCAACAGATACTCAGCGAAGCTGTCGATCCAGGTGCCATCTTCTCTGCGGCGCAATTGCTCGTACAGAGCATAGCCTATCCCCTGGCCCACTCCGCCTTCTATCTGGCCTTGTGCAGCAGGCGGATTGATGGTCCGCCCGATGTCGTGGATGGCTACCATGTCCTTGACGTGGACTGTACCCAGCTCGCTATCCACCTCGACGGCGGCCACCTGTGCTCCATAGCAGAAGATGTGGTGGGGGATGCCCGGTCCCAATTCACCTGGAAGGTCGTCGGGATAGGGGAAGCTGAATGTGCCCTGGCCGACGAGCCTCCGTCCCTCTTTTCCTGCCCGGGTGGCCAGTTCGCCGCTCGAGACGTGGACACCAGGGTCTCCTTCACTGTACAAGGTTCCTCGTCGATAGACCACTTGATCTTGGGGCACGTTGAGCACTGCTGTGGCTTCCGCTGCCAGCACTTCGAGCGCCTCTCTGGCGGCCAGATGAAGGGAATTGCCCAGGAGGTAGGTCATTCGCGAGGCGTTGCTCGCCCCGCTGTCGGGTGCGGCGCTTGTGTCCGCTGCGGTGAGACTGATCCTCTCCAGAGGCAGATCAAGGCCCTCTGCTGCGAACTGCGCAGCGATGGTTTGCAGGCCCTGGCCCATGTCGGGGGAGCTGAGGCGGGCCAGCACGCCGCCATCGGACAGCCATTCCAGCTCGGTGGCGCACCGGTCGGGAATGCCCGGGCCGTAGCCAATGCTTAACAAGCTGCTGGCCACGCCTACGCCTCGTGCATCCGCCTCGCCGCCGTTCTGTTCTCGATTCAGCACGTCTCGTGCCTGTCGAGCTCGTTGGAGACAGGTTGCCAGCGGAACGGGGCCGGAGAGCTCGACCCCCGTGGGCAGGATCTCTCTCTCACGCCAACAGTTCCGCAGGCGGAGATCGATGCTGTCCATTCCCAAGCGCTCAGCCAGCATGTCCATGCAGCTCTCTACGGCGAAGTTGACCTGAGGGGCACCGAAGCCCCGCATGGCCCCGCCAACAAGGTTGTTGGTGTGGACAATGTACGTGTCGATGGAAATGTTGGGGATCCGGTAGGGTCCGGTGGCAAGTTCCGTCATCAGGCCGCCCACGGAGGGACCAAAAGAGGCGTATGCTCCAGTGTCGCAGTATATCTCGGCGTGCAAGGCGGTCAGGTGCCCGTCCCTGGAGGCGCCTACCTCGTACTTCATGCGAACGGCATGGCGCTTGGAATGGGAGAGGATCGATTCCTCCCGCGTATTCACCAGGCGTACCGCTCTGTGGACGACGAGCGCACCAAGCGCTGCCAGGATCTGCAGGGTGATGTCGTCCTTGCCGCCAAAGGCGCCGCCGACAGCTGGCGCGATAACCCTCACCCGCTCCTCTGGAAGCTGGAGGCTCGCTGCGATCTGCGCCCGATCCCGGTAAGGGTGTTGGCAGCTCGCCCATACGGTGAGCGTGCCGTCGTCATGCCACTCGGCAAGGGCCGCTTCGGGCTCCAGATAGGCGTGGTCGACGAAGGGGGTCTCGAAGGTAGCCTTGACGACAACGTCGGCGTCCCCCAGTCCTTTCTCAACGTCACCGGCGCGTATCTGTTTGTGGGCCAGCAGATTTCCACCCGGATGTATCGATGGTACATCAAGGCCCAGTGCCTCTTCGGCATCGAAAACGGGCGCGAGGGGTTGATAGTTGACCTCCACCAGGTCAAGGGCCCGGCGCGCCATGGACTCCGTCTCTGCCACCACCACGGCCACTGCTTCCCCTTGAAAGTGGACCACGTCTTCGGCCAGGACCGGCTGGTCCGGGATGATGACTCCGAACCTGTTTCTGCCCGGGATGCCGGCCGCTGTGAGGACCGCTATGACTCCTGGCAACGCCTTGGCCTGCCGAGAGTCGATGGCCAGAACGCGGGCATGGTGGTGTGGGGAACGCAACACAGCTGCGTGCACCAGGTCCTCGCCCTGGAGGTCTCCCACGTACATCGCCTGCCCCAGCACCTTGGCCGCGGCATCGATTCTGATTTGAGCCTGACCCACGACCTTTAGTCCAGCCACATTAGACCTCCTCGCGCGCCATGGACGCAGCCCTGCGGACCGCGGCTACGATCCTTGAGTAGCCGGTGCAGCGACAGAGGTTCCCGGAAATGGCCTCGCGTATCTCGCCCTCAGTGGGGTTCGGATTCTTGTCCAACAGGGCCTTGGCCGAGAGCAACATGCCTGGCGTGCAGTAGCCGCATTGCACAGCTCCCTCGTCCACGAAGGCGCGCTGAAGAGGATGCAGTTCGCCGCCTCTGGCCAAAGCCTCAATGGTGAGGATCTCGTGTCCATCAACTTGCGGAGCTAGAACGAGGCAGGAGTTGACTGGCTCGCCATCCATCAGTACGGTGCAGGCTCCGCAGTCTCCGGTGCCGCAACCGTCCTTCGTCCCCGTGAGCCCGAGTCTGTCTCGGAGGAGCTGGAGCAGTGTGATGCCTGCCGGCGTTTCGACCTGCCTTCGCTCGCCATTCAGCCTGAACTCGATCACTAGCTGCATTGGATACCTAACTCAAGCCTACTCTGGTGCGTTGTGGTGACCGGCCGCCTGTTTCACAGCTCGCTTGAGCAGCACCTCAGCCGTCAGCCGGCGGCAGCTGGCCGTACCGCGCCCATCGCTGATGGGGTCGATCTCCCCTTGCAGGGCCTCTCCTGCCCTCCGTAGACTGTCGTCATCGAGTCTTGAGCCCTTGAGCTCATTCTCCGCTGCTCGACACCGGATGGGGGTCGGGGCCACGGCCCCGGCCGCGATACGTATCTCACGCACGACACCATCCTTCATGCGCAGCGACAACGCGATGCTGGCCACCGAAACAGCCACTGCTCGCCGACGCCCGACTTTGAGGAATGCCGAGCCTGTGCCAGAGGGGAGGCAAGGGAAGACAATGCTGGAGACTACCTCGTCAGCGCCCACGACCGAGTGGCCTGGCCCCAGAAGCGCTTCTTCCAACGAAACTCGCCGTTCTCCTCTCTTGCTGACCAAGACCAGTTCGGCCCCAAGCACCAGCAAGGGCGGGAGAGTATCTCCCGCCGGCGAAGCTGTAGCGATGTTGCCGCCTATGGTGCCCCTGGTGCGTATTTGCGGCGAGCCGACGCAGCGGGCGGCGTCTGCCAACAGGGGGGCGTAGTTGGCACATAGCACGGAGCGTGCCAGCTCGGCATGGGTGGTCATGCTCCCGATCTCCATCAAGCCGGCCTCACTGCGGATGAAGCGCAGGTTGGGAACCCACTGGAGATCGATGACCAAGCGGGGCTTCACTTGTCGCGAACGCATGAGGGGTAACAGGTCCGTCCCTCCCGCAATGACCTGTGATCCCTCTGTCTCTCGAAGTGAGAGAAGCTCTCTCCAGTCGCGAGGAGCGTGGAAAGGAAAGTGGTGCATGTGTTCTACCTGCGGCGAATTGTATCAGAGTGGACTCCCGCGCAGCAAGCTGACCTGGCGTGGAT
>JBAVWD010000548.1:0-2906 GCA_049697655.1 Anaerolineae bacterium
GTACGATGGCTTCCCTCAGCTGGAGAATGGCATAGGTCTGGTGCGGCTGTTGCTCGACGAGTGGGAGACGCCGAACAGGGCCTGGCCGGGTGTGGCGGCGAGGGGCAGGGCCACTGTGGTCTGCGGAACGCTGATCGCGCCGAAGCTGGGTTGGATTTGTCGGGAACTCCAGGAGAGGGCGGGGCTTGACATAACAGTCGAGCCCGTTCCAAACGAGTTCTTTGGCGCGACGGTTACCGTCTCTGGCTTGTTGGCCGGGCGTGATGTGGTGCACGCCCTCCGGGGACGGGCACTGGGAGACGTGGTGTTCGTGCCACGGTCGATGTTCGAGGCAACAGGACAAGTGACCGTGGACGACATGACGAGGGAGGAGATGGAGGCTTCGCTACAGGTTGACGTGGTCGCAGCGAGCGACATGGCGACTGTCTTGGACCATTTCGCCGGAGAGGGTCTCCCTTGCAGGGAGTCGTGAGTCGTGCTATAATGGAATTGATTCAGCGGAGGGAGGTGGCCCAGATGTAGTCGCGAGGAAAGGGCAACGGGGAAGATAGCGCCGGGACTGGATGTTCCCAGTTGACGAGGTAGGGGTTCCCCAACGCAAGGCGGGGCTGACCGCTCCGGTTGTACAGTAGAGCGGGAAAATCGAGAGATCGGCGGATGCCCCTCGGGAGTGGCTACGCTCCTGTCTTCCCCTCCTGGGACCAAGGATGCCCTCAAGACCTGCGGGCGACCGCTGGGGCAAAGGGTGTCCAGTAGCAGAATCGTGGCGCGCGAGTGCGCGCGACGCTCGTGTGCAGTACATCTCAAGCCGAACTTCGCGTGCAGGAGAGGTTTGGCAACTGCGTGACAGGAGGGGCACAAGTGCATACCAAGAGAGTACTGAAGAAGATCTCCACCCCTTTTGAGGTCTTCGACCCCCAAGGGGCGATCCTCATGGTGAACATGCTAGACCCCCAGGTGAACACCATGAAGGTCTTCCTGGAGGCCGTGGAGAAGGTGGGGATTCCTTTTTCTGGCGTCGCCAACAAGATGGACCTCATCGATGGCTCCAGCCGGGTCGGGGTGGAGGAGGCTTTGGGGTTGGAGCTCATCCCCGCCTCCATGAGCACCACGCAAGGGCTGGATGAGATACGGAGTCGCCTCACAGAGACTTTCGCTCCTGGGGATCGTATCGCGGTGTTGGGCGTTTTCAACAGCGGCAAGACCAGTCTCATCTCCAGACTCACAGGTCTGGACCTCGCTATCGGCAACCTCCCCGGCACCACTCTCGAGTTCACCGCCTACCCATACGGCGAGTATGTGCTCATCGACACGGTGGGCCAGATCATAGATGTGTCTAAACCCATGATGGTCAGCGTGGACCTCTCGGGGTGTGAAACGACCCGGGACAGGGTTGCGCGTGTCTTGCGCCAGGACGCAGAGGGCATCATGGCCACTCTGGAGGTGGCAGTCCCGGCCATGGAGAAGGTGGTCGGGGTCCTGCGCGAGTGCATCGAGGGAGGCAACAAGATCATCGTCACGGGAGCTGGGGCCAGTGCCCTGGTGGCGATGGAGATGGCGGGACAGGGGCTTGAGACGGGCGTGCCCATCATGGTCTTCACCAATACCCTGGGCGACATGCAGCCCGTCAGCTTCGCCAAAGGCACGGGCGAGGAGGAAGCGGGGTTGTCCCGCTACCTGGCTTTGGCGATACGCGAGGGAGACGTTGTCATCGGTATCTCCGCCAGCGGCGGCACAGGCTTCGTGTACGACGCTCTGGAGCGAGCCAGGGCCAGGGGCGCGATCACTGTGGCCATCACGGAGAATGTGGATACACCTCTGGGTCAAGCAGCGGACCACGTGATCAAGAGCAATGCCAAGCCTGAGGGCCCATCGTCAAGCAAGGTGCAGGTGGCGCACCTGGCGATCGGTCACGCGCTGCTCCTGACTCTCGCCGACGAGCGAGGGGTGACCGCTGATGAGTCCATCGAGTTTATGTTGCCTGAGGTTGTGCCCACCAAGAAGATGGGTATCAAGTGAGAATGGGGAGGTTACGAAGATATGTGTGGCATCGTAGGGTACGTCGGTCCCCGATTCGCCACCCCCATCTTGCTGGACGGGCTGCGACGCCTCGAGTACCGGGGGTATGATTCAGCAGGCATAGCCGTTCTGAACCTCGAGGGCGAAATCCAAATAGAGAAGACGGAAGGGAAGCTCCAGAACCTGCTGGACGCGGTTGGAGATGGGGGTCCCCCAGGGTTTCTGGGCCTGGGCCATACGCGTTGGGCCACTCATGGTTTGCCGAACGAGACCAACGCCCATCCTCACGCCGACTGCCAGAGGCGGATCGTCCTCGTCCACAACGGCATCATTGAGAACCACGCAGAACTGCGGGATGAGTTGCTGGGCAGGGGCCACGGCTTCGTTTCCCAGACCGACACGGAGGTGCTGGCGCACCTCTTCGAGGAGGAGTATGGCAGATTGGTCGAAGAGGGGTACGAGGAGCACATACTGCCGGAAGCGGTGCGGCGTGGTCTGAGGAAGGTACGCGGTGCCTATGCCGTTGCCGTCTTTAGTCGAGACGAGCCGCACGTGCTGGTCGGGGCGCGTCTGTTCTCGCCGCTGATCGTAGGGCTCGGACACGGGGAGAACTACCTCGCCTCCGACATGCCAGCCGTCATGTGCCACACGCGGAGCGCTCTGGTAGTGGACGACGGCGAGGTGGTGACCCTGACACCCGAAGGAGTAGTCATACACACGCTGGAGGGCGAGGAGATGCAGCGTGAGCCCTTTCACATCTCCTGGGACCTCCAGTCGGCCGAGAAGGGTGGCTTTCCCCATTTCTACCTCAAGGAAGTCCATGAGCAGCCGGAAGCTGTGGTCAACGCTCTGCGTGGACGTCTCGACGGACGGCGACTGAACCTCTC
>JBAVWD010000549.1:0-1630 GCA_049697655.1 Anaerolineae bacterium
GTACAGCACCTGGCAGCCCTCTGCCAGAGCGTCCTCGATGGCCTCGTGGTCTGTGGTGTCGCAGAGAGTGACGTCCACCTGGAAGCGGGGCAGGAACTCCAGGAATATCTTCGAGGTCCCGCCATAGGTGTCCTTCAGCGACACCACCCTGTCCCCTGGAGACAGTAAGGTGAACAGAGTGTTGCTGATGGCAGCCATGCCGGAGGAGAAGCTGGTGGCCGCCTCTGCGCCCTCCAGAAGGCGCACCTTCTCCTCAAAGGCATGGACGGTGGGGTTGGTGTTGCGGCTGTAGATGTAGCCGCGTTTTCGGGCCAGCGCCACCTCCAGCCACTGGTCAACGTCTTGGTAATCGAAGGAGACACTGTGGGCGACGGGGACTGCCGAGGGTTTCTGAAGGGTTTCTTGCTCTTCACCGGCCCACACTGAGAGAGTTCCCTTGCCTGGTTTGCTGGTTTCAGACATGCTCTGACCACACTCCTTCCTTCGTCGACAGAGGCCCGACCGAAGCCACGACCCGCAGGTGCGCGGCGGCGCGACGGGCTGGGCGCCTGGGGGATGCTATCAGTAGATGGTAGAAACCGCCAGCCCCGCAGGTTTGCAGACGTGCTGAACACGTGGGCGGGTACGCGTTCACGAGGCGGTCGCGGGAGGGGAGCTTCCCTTCGGCCAGGCTCAGGTTGGGCTTGGATACAGCCCGCCGTTCACTCAGGACGCGCCCCGAGGGCGTCTTGTCGAGCTACAGTGATCACCAGGATTGCCAATGCCACTAGGTCAAGGGGGACTTGCGTGCTGGACCATAGCCCGAAGGAGCCATTGACAGCGGGCCTCGGGCCACGTATACTGGACTCAGTGCAGCTCAACCAGTGTTGACGAGCGGGGGCCATGGTGGCCACGCGATGAGTCTCCCGAGGTCCAGTAGGAGGATGGAGTTGAAGAGATTACGGCCCCTGGGGTTTCTTTTCGTTCTCTGCGCGACTGCGCTTCTGGCCGTCACGGTGTCCTCGTCTGCGCCGGACATGCTATCCGATGCGGCGCCTGTGGAGGCCGCAGAGCGTCCGGCGCCGGGCAGCGCGCGCGCAGACGGGATAGGCTACGGGGCCATGGCTGCCCCGTCCCTGACAGATCGTCTTCAGGGGTCAGGGTCCATGATCATCGACCACACCTGCACCGACCTGAGCCAGGTCCCGGACTTCTGGATCGAGCAGGCCAAGGCGCTCCTTCGCGTCTCCTACGGGCATACCTCTCACGGGAGCCAGCCCATCACGGGGATGGAAGTACTGGAGGCCTCTACGCCCGGCGGGCTGTATGACTTCATCACCAATGGGGCCGTAACCCCAGGCGTGCTGTCCCTCGCCGACAGTACACCGAGCGGCGATCTCGGCGACTCTGACTGGGCGACCAGGACTGGGACCTACCTGGATGGGCCAGGGGGCAACAGGAACGTCGTGGTCTGGTCCTGGTGTGGCCAGGTGAGCGGAGCAACACAGGCCGACATCGAGTCCTACCTAGACCTGATGAACGGGCTGGAGCAGGACTACCCCGATGTTACCTTCGTCTACATGACGGTGCACCTCGATCGGGGAGGCGTTGAGGGCAACCTGAACCAACGGAACGAACAGATCCGCCAGTA
>JBAVWD010000550.1:0-5534 GCA_049697655.1 Anaerolineae bacterium
AGCTGATGGACGAGATGTACCAGGGGTTGATGAAACGGGGCGTGTACACGTTCCTCAGTCGCAACTGGCTGTTCTTGGCCCCGCCGTTGATCGTCACCGAGAAGGAGTTGAAAGAAGGCCTGGGCGCCATCGACGAGGTCTTGAGTATTGCCGACAAGGCTGTGAAGTAGACTGACGCGGGGGGGTCATCATGCCCTATTCGTACGCCGGCAAGCTAATACGGATAGACCTGGGTTCACGTGAGTGGCACGTCGAAGCCATCGATGATGGATCCGTGCGCAAGTACCTCCTGGGAGCAGGCCTGGCGGCCAAGATCTACTTCGATGAGATGGAGCCGTCGCGAGGGCCCCTGGATCCCGATAGCAGCCTGATCCTGATGATCGGCGCTCTCTCGGGCACCGTCGTGCCCACGTCCTGCCGGCTCTGTATCTGTGGCCGCTCCCCCTTGACGGGCATCTGGAACGAGGCGACAGTCGGCGGATACTGGGCCGCTCAGCTTCGCGCCGCTTCCTACGACGGCCTGATTTTCACGGGACGTGCTGAGGAACCTGTGTATATTTGGGTAGCCGACGACACGGTCGAGATCAGGCCAGCCGGCCACTTGTGGGGCCGAGAGACCTATGAGACCGCCGACAGGATCCGCGAGGAGACGGATCCAAAGGCACAGGTGGCCTGCATCGGGCTTGCCGGAGAGAATCTAGCTGGCATGGCAGCGGTGATGATCGGCGGTAAGGACTCGCGCGCCGCCGGACGTGGTGGCATGGGAGCGGTGATGGGGTCGAAGAACCTGAAAGCAGTGGCTGTCAGGGGTTCCAAGACTCCGGAGTACTACGACCGCAACGGCCTGGCGGAGAGCGTCCGAAGTGCCAACGCCTCCATCAGAGAGAACTCCCTGGGCATGACCCACTTCGGTACCTCAGGTGGGATCATCACCACCGAGGAAGTGGGTGACATGGCTATCCAGAACTGGCGCCTGGGGAGCTGGAAGTATGGAGCACCCAAGATCACCGGCGAGAGGATGACTGAGACCATCCTTACCGGGAACTACCGATGCCATGCCTGTCCCATCGGCTGCGGTCGTGAGATCGAGATCAAGCAGGGTCCCTACACCGGCCTCGCGGGATCGGGCCCAGAGTACGAGACCATCATCGGCTTTGGACCCCTGTGTTTGAACGATGATCTGGAGAGCATCGCGGCCATGAACGATCGGTGCAACCGTCATGGCCTCGACACTATCTCGACGTCCGGCGCCATCGCCTTCGCCATGGAGGCCTGGGAAAAGGGACTGCTGACCTCTCAGGATACGGGAGGGATCGACCTCACCTGGGGCAACACCGCCAGCATGATTCGCCTCATTGACAAAATCGCTAGCCGAGAAGGGGTGGGTGATCTGCTGGCCGATGGCACCAGGGCTGCCGCTGAGCGCCTGGGGCGCAACTCCATCGAATTCGCCATCCAGGTCAAGGGGCTGGAACTACCGTACCATGACCCCAGGGCCTTCACCAGCATGGCTCTGGGCTATGCCACAGCCAACCGGGGCGGCGACCATCTGGAGAACATGACCTATTGGCACGAGTATGGCAAGCAGTGGCCCGACCTGGGCTACGTTGACCCGCCAGACAAGCTGGTGAGCGAGGGCAAGGCCAGAATGGTGTATGACTTCCAGAACTTCTTGGGGGTTTTCAATGGCCTGGGCTTGTGCAAGTTCATCGCCAAGGGCGGCGTCGGGCCGCAACTCGTGGCCGACTGGGTGAACCTGGCCCTCGGTTGGGACTGGACCGTCGAAGATGTTCTCTTGGTGGGGGAGAGGCTGTTCAATCTCAAGCGCCTGATCAACGTGCGGTGGGGCGTCAGTCGCAAGGATGACATGCTGCCCCCTCGCATGTTTGCTCACGCTCGACCGTCGGGAAGCGCGAAGGGAAATCTCCCGCATCTAGGGAAAATGCTCGATGAGTACTATGCGCTGCGGGGTTGGTCTGAAGATGGTATCCCCACGACGCAGAAACTGAACGAATTGGGCCTATCGGCCCTGGACTAGCTACACACGAAATCAGTGGTCCCAATCAGAGATATCACATGGTCGCAAGGCCCTCTGCGGATCGCCATCAACCCGACCTCCACGCGGCGGCCAGCGGGGCTGCGGCCCGAAACCTTGAGAACAGAGAGCCGTAAAGAATAGAAGGGAGACTACCGCACATGGACCTCGCTACAATGAGCCTCTACATTGAGGAAGATGCGGAGTACGTAGCCCAGACTGCTCCGCCGCCCAAGAGAATGGTGGTGGAGGAAGCTCACGGTTGCACCGTCACTATGGCCGACGGTACTGAGTACCTGGATCTGATCGCCGGGGTCTCGGTGAACAGTGTGGGAGCGACCAACCCCGAAGTGGCTGCCGCCGTGAAAGAGCAGGTGGACAAGCTTGCCCACGCCATGGTCTTCGGTGTGTACGTGGTTCCAGTACAAGTGGAGGTCGCCAAACTACTGGCCCAGATCACTGGGCCCAACCTCCAGCAGACCTTCTTCACCAATAGCGGCACGGAAGCGAACGAGGGAGCGTTGAAACTGGCCCGCAAGTACACCGGCCGCAAGAAACTGATTACCATGGAGAGAGGGTTCCACGGGCGCACCTTTGGGTCTCTCTCGGTGACCTGGAGAGAGGTCTACAGGAAACCCTTTGAGCCCCTGGTGCCCATGGTGGAGTTCATCCCCTTCAGCGATATCAAGGCCGCCGAGAAGGCGATCGACGATGAGACGGCCGGAGTGATCATCGAGCCCATTCAGTCCGAGGGCGGCGTCCGCGTTCCTGACGATGAGTACATGCCTCGGCTGAGAAAGCTCTGCACTGACAGAGGGGCACTGCTCATTTTCGACGAGGTTCAGACAGGCTTCGGGCGTACCGGCAAGTGGTTCTGTGGTGAGCACTGGGGTGTGTGGCCGGATGTACTGGCGCTCGGCAAGGCCATAGGTGGTGGGTTGCCTATGGGCGCCTTCATGAGCAGTCGCGAGATTATGTCGACCTTCTCCCAGCCTTCCAAATCGCACATCACTACCTTTGGTGGTAACGCCGTCGTCTGTGCTGCGTCCAAGGCAGCCATCGAGTTCATGATCAGAGAGAAGCTCCCTGACAAAGCTGCCGAGCGAGGCCAGCAGATGATGGAAGGACTCAGAGCCCTTCAGCAGCGCTTCCCCTTCATCAAAGACGTGCGCGGCAAGGGCCTCCTCATCGGTCTCGAGCTAGATGATGCGGCCAGGACCGAGCGCTTCGCCAATTCTGCCGAGGAAATGAGGGTTCTCCTGGGCTGGAGCATGTATGCCGAGGCCACGGTGCGGCTTGCTCCACCCCTCATCATCTCCGCCGAGGAGGTAAACAAGGGTCTGTCCATCATAGGGGAGGCGTTGGCCGCGGTCAGCTAGCACGCTCAGGCCAGCCAAACCCGTCCACTGGGGAGGAGAGGGCCAACGAAGCGCTCGGGGCACTCTGGATGACACCCCCCACGTTGGCATGCGACGATTTCGCAACACCCCTTCATCGAAGGAGGACCGGAGCGAGTAGTCCAACTCCCCCTGACGAGAGAAAGGAACTGGGGCACATGAAAGGCGAGTTCAGCACGAGCAAGGTATTCGAGCCTATTACGATTGGCGCAGTTGAGATCAAGAACCGCATTGTGGCCGGCCCTATGGTCATGAACCATGCCACTGAGGACGGCCACGTTACTCCACGGATGATCGACTACTACGCAGCGAAAGCGAGAGGTGGGTTCGGCCTGGTACATGTGGAAGCCTCCTATATCCGGCCCGACGGCAACATGTTCTCGCGGATGCTGGGCGTGTACTCGGACAGGCAACTTCCCGGGCTCAACGAGATCGTCGAGGCAATCCATGCCTACGGAGCGAAGTGCACTATTCAACTGGTTCACGGCGGGCGCGTGTCGCACCCTCGGATCACTGGACAACAGCCCCTGGCCCCCTCGGATAGCACACCTCCACTTGCCGCCAAGCCGAGAGGTTTGACCGTGGAGGAGATCGAGGAGTTGGTGCTCTGCTACGCGCGAGCTGCCGTCAGAGCCAAGGAAGCGGGCTTCGACGGTGCAATGATCCACGGAGCGCACGGCTTCCTCATCGCCCAATTCGTGTCGCCGCACTGCAACAAGCGTAAGGACAAGTATGGAGAAGACAGGTATCTCTTCGTCAGGCAGATCGTCGAGGCGTGTCGAGCCGCGGTCGGTCCTGATTATCCCCTTTTTGTCAGAATCAGCGCCGATGAGTTCCTCGGGGATGAAGGCCTGACCATCGAGGAAACCAAAAGGGCCTACGCACCGCTCCTTCAGGAACTCGGCATCGACTGCATCGACGTATCAGCCGGGATTCAAGAGAGAGTCTACTACAACATCCAGCCACTGTACACACCTCGGGCCAACATCCTTTATCTGGCAGAAGAGGTGAAGAAAGTAGTGGACGTGCCCGTCATCGGGGTTGGCCGCATCAACGACCCGCGGCTGGTCAAACAGGTGATAGAAACGGGGCGGGTAGATATGATCTCCCTGGCCCGACAGAGCCTGGCCGATCCGGAACTACCGAGGAAGATGGCTGAAGACCGACCCGATGACGTCAGGCGGTGTATCGCCTGCGATTTGGGCTGCTCCTACCGGCACATCGTGCAGTGGATGGCCGACTGCGCCATCAACTACGAGGTGACCCGCGAGGCTGCATATCGCTCTGCCATGCAACGACCCATCGAGCCTCAGAAAGTGGCCGTAGTGGGAGGCGGCGTGGCCGGCATGGAGGCTGCCCGGGTGGCGACCTTGCGTGGGCACAAGGTCACACTCTACGAGAGATCGGACCGACTAGGTGGGCTTCTGCCTCTGGTGGGCAACATGCCCCGGCTCTACATGCACGAGTTGAACAACATCGTGGAGTACCTTTCCACCCAGCTCGCCAAGCTGGACGTGGATATCAAGCTGAAGACGGAGGCGACCGCCGATCTGCTCTCCAAAGCCAGGCCCGATGTCGTTATCCTGGCCACGGGATCCACTGAACACCTGCCCAACGTCCCTGGCGTGGACGGGCCCAGAGTCGTCACCCTTCTTCAGTACCTCCGTGGTGGGGCCAAGATCGGCCACAAGGTGGTGATCTGGGGCGGACACGAAGGAGCCGAGGCCGCCGTCTCCCTGGCCAGGCAGGAGAAGCAGGTGACCATCCTAGAGGAGTCCGATTCCGTCGCCGATGCCACCTTCCTTAAGTACGTCGGGCGGCAGTTGTTGCTGCAAAAGTACCTGGAAGAGGAGGGTGTCGAGATTGTCACCGGTGCGACAGTCCAGGAGATAGGACAGAGCTCGGTGACCTACACCCGCAAAGGCAAGCGGGGGGAAGTGGTTTTCGATACCCTGCTCATCGCTTTGGGCCGAGTGCCCGACGACGAGTTGGGTGAACAGCTCAAAGGACTCGTGCCCGTCCTGCACAGAGTGGGCGACTGTCTAGAGCCGCACTCCGTCAGGCACTCCATCCACTCTGCAGCCAGGGTGGCACTGGAGATA
>JBAVWD010000551.1:0-2456 GCA_049697655.1 Anaerolineae bacterium
GCATGGACGTGGTGGGCAGTGGCGCGGCTGGCGACCTCATCCCCGTCGGCGTGCGCAGGCTGCTCGACTATCTGAGTTGAATCCACTCTCAGGGAGGGTCATATGACCAGACGCGCCGCGAAAACGCAGGAACGACCACGGGGACTCTACTTCGAAGAGTTCGAGGAGGGAGTCGAGCTAACGACTCCAGGCCGCACGATCACGGAGACAGACATCCAGCTTTTCGCCGGCTTGACGGGCGACTACACCCAGCTACATACAGACGCAGAGTTCTGCAAAGACACCATCTTCGGGCAGAGAGTCGCGCACGGCCTGCTCGGGCTGTCGATAGCCTCCGGACTGGGCGCCCGCCTGGGTTTCATCGAGGGCACCGCAGTAGCTCTCAGAGAGGTGATCTGGAAGTTCACTGGACCCATCTTCGCCGGCGACACCATACACCTCGTGATCGAGGTTGCGCAGAAGAAAGCCATGCCTCGCCTGGGGATGGGCCTGATCACCTTCGACGTATCCATCGTCAACCAGAAGGACGAGGTGGTCCAGAAAGGACAGTGGAAGGCGCTGATCCAGAGCCAGGACGCCAAGAGCAGCCCCATCATACGGCAGGACCAGTGAGGAGCCCGGCCCACCCAGCGCCGAGATCCACATGCTTGGTAGACTGATCACCAGGGCGCGAGAGCGGTACGAGGAACACCAAGACTTCTTCCTCCTGGCTCTCCTCTTCACCTCGTTCCGCTTCTTAACGCTGCTGCTCTTCGAGCCTGGCGGCTACATCCTGGACTGGTCGGGCTACTATGTGCCCGGCGCCAGCTTCGTCCAACTCTCCGACTGGGGCTACTACCCCGTGGTTCACTACTGGATGGAGTACCCTCCCCTCTTTCCCTGGCTATCCGTTATTCTCTATCGCCTCAGCATGTTGCTTCCTCTGTGGAGGGATGCTCAACTCTGGTACAACCTGCTGCTGGGCTCCGCCCTCCTTCTCTTCGAGATAGGGAACTTCGTTCTCATCTACGCCATCGCTCTCAAGCTAAGCGCGCGGGAAGGCGCCGTCAGGTGCGCCTGGCTCTATGCAGGCCTCTTCTTCCCGCTCATGACCCTGCTCTTCTGGTTCGAGAACTTCGCTCTCTTCTTCCTGCTCCTGGGGGTGTACATGATTCTCGCCAGGAGGCCAGTCTGGGGTGGGATCGCCGCGGGGCTGGGCTTCATGGTCAAGCTGGTGCCCGCCTTCATCGCACCGGTGGCCCTGAGGGTGTTCCCCAAGATATCGCAAAAAGCCCTCTATGTGGCCGTGGCTGCCGGCGTGGCTCTGCTCATCGCCCTTCCCTTCCTCCTCAGCAACGCCACGTTCTTCCTCACTCCCTTTCTCTACCAGGGCAGCACCGGCCCCTGGCAGACCGTATGGGCACTGCTTGACGGGTACTACTCCGGAGGTGAGACCACCCCCTTCGAGACGCGCTTCGACCCCACGAACATCGCCGTCTCCTTCCACCAGTCTACCTTTCCCTACGGCATCGTGGCCGCCGCCTTCCTGGTGATTTACTTCATACTGTATACCCGGCGCATAGACTGGCAGGACAACAGAAAGGTGGTGGCCTTCTGCGGCCTGTCTATCTCCCTGTTTCTCGTCTTCTCCAAGGGCTACAGCCCTCAGTGGATCGTCAACCTGCTCCCTTTCATCGTCCTGCTGATGCCGGACTTACGGGGCGTGGCGTACTGCCTCCTGCTCATGGGCGCCAACGTGCTGGAGTTCCCAGTGGCCATGATACTGCTGGCCGAGCACCCCTGGCTGTTCGTGATCGCAGTCATACTGCGCACAGTACTTCTTGCTCTGGTCACCGTGGAGTTTGGGCTGATGCTCCTCCCGTCGGCTAGAGGCCAGAAGGTCCTGGGGTTAGCGCTGAGCTCGGTCGTCGTGGCGGTGCTTCTGGGTGGACTCCCAGTGGCAGCCCTGGCCGTCAGAGACTACTCCGCCGAGAGGTATGAAGAGAACGCCTACCGTGAGACCATAGACTACCTGAGAGGCCAGCCAGCGGGAGGGGTGATCTTTACCGATCAGCTTCTCTACCGGCAGGTGTACAGCTTCCTGGCGAGAAGTCACGGACTATATCTTCTGGACGCCAGCGAGCGTCTTCCGGACACCCTCGCCCACCTGTCTGCTCGCCACCAGACGCTCTATGTGATCTACGCCGGCTCAGAGGATGACCAGCACTCCAATCCCGCGATGGAGAAGTGGCTTGGCGAGCAGGACTTCCCGGTCAGCGTGGAGTGGCTGGACAACGCCCGCGTGACGTGGTATTCCACGCCCACGTCAGCCCTGGAAGAGCATGCGGTCGAGGCGACCTTCGCCGATCAGATGGAGTTGACCTCCTGCGCCTTCGAGCCCAGCCCCTCGGCACCGGCGGAAGTGCTGCACGTCAGCCTCTCGTGGCGCTCCCTGCACTCGACAGAGAGCGACTACA
>JBAVWD010000552.1:0-6135 GCA_049697655.1 Anaerolineae bacterium
CCCCAGAGAGGATGGAACTCATTGGGAGTGAAGATGGCCATCAGATCGGCGGAGAGCCGCACCGTCGTCTCGAAAGGAGAGAGCAGATGGGAAGGATCGCGCCACGCCTCCACCACCATCGGCCCCAGCAAGGGCGACAGGACCGCGACGGTGAGTGCTAGTATGACGCCAGTCTTCGCCAGCGGTAGCATGGCGCGCCTGTCGACGGCTATGCTGTAGGCCAGATAGAGCACCGTGAAGATGAGCAGATAGAGGACGAAGTACCAGTCACATAGGGCCGTCAACACCAAGAAGACGATCGGCAACACTACGTGGGGCAACAGGCGCAGGCGGTCTGACGAGAGTGACCTCACGAGGCACAGAGCGTAGAAAGGTAACCATTCGAGAGAGATGACCTGCAGGTGCCCCAAGAGGTGGGCGAAATGGAAGGGGGAGAAACTGAAAACCACGCCCGCAAGGAAGGCAGCAGCATGGGCACCCTCCCCATTCTTGGCCCGCAAGATGTGAAGTGCCAGCAAATACGCACCGTACCCTCCCCCAACAAAGGAGAAGAGCACCACGAAGTTGTAGGACGCGGTGAGTCCCAAGACCAGCTGCACGGGAAGGGTGAGGAATGCATTGAAGATGTTCAGTGTCTGGAAAAGCAGGCTGCACCCCGTGGGGTAGTACAGATAGTGGGTGAAGTAGGGGCTCTGCTGGAGATCGAGCAGCGCGGTCTTGACCCACCACAGATTCCAGAAGTTCTGCCAACCATCGAACCCGTCGCCAGGAATGGCGCTGTTCAGATGGCGAACCAGGGGATAGGTCATGACCAGAGCGAGCAGGACGTACCCGCCCAGGGCTACGATGTGAGGCCGTACTGATTTGAAGGCGGGAATCTCTGGACACATTGGCAGGAAGAACAGGGATTTGGGCAGCCGAGAAGGCGCCACATCAGGCCAGATACAACCTCCGCCCAAAGGCGATGAGGGCCAGCATCAGCGGTTCCAGCAGACTCTGAGCTTTGCCCACCACCCACGCGGAGAACACCCCGACCATCCCACCGGCCACGATGTCCAGGGGGTAGTGGACCCCACAGTACACGCGTGCGAACCCCCACAAACCTCCCAGGACCCCCATCACCACGCCCAGACGGCGATCCCTCTGCCAGCCCAGCCCGGCGAACGCGAAGCCCACTGCCGCCGCGTTGCTGGGCAAAGAGGAATCTGACGGACGATAGAAGAGGAGATTGACCTCTTGTACGGAGAACGGTCTGGGTCGGAAGTAGAGGAGGTTGCACAGCTTGACCAGGACATTGGCCACCAAGACAGCCACAACCATAGAGACAACGGCCCTCTGGTTGGCTGCTCGGGCATCCCTGTTTGCACCCGAAAACCAGAGCGCTGCCGCCAGCAGGCAGAGAGCTGTGGGCACAAAGTAGTCGTTGACCAACAGCCGCATCAAGCCGTCGAGCGGGGGCACGCGGGTGGCGACACCGTTGATCAGATTGAACAGAGTAGTGTCCAGCCCCATGGTTAGGCCTACAGATGATGCAAGAACCAACCGACGCTAGAGGAGAGGACCTCCCAGTGCAGGGCAAGCCCTCTGCGACCCACACCTTTCACGAGCTTGAGCTGCGCCCCTGGTGGGAGCGTTTCCTCTTCCACTCTCGGTCCCAGCCGATCCATCCCACCGCTGATTACGAGCAGCGGCCGAGAATCGAGACCAGGCATGTGCTCAAGCGCAGCCAACTGGCTCACGAGTTGCCCCCCCTGGTGAACGCGCCCCCAACGGAGAGCCTCGATGTATGACATCTCTCTCAGCAGATCCAGACCTGGCTGGGCGCTGGACGCAGTGAGCAGCGGGGATAGCGCCACGACCGACCCGACCTGCCTGTCCGATGCAGCGGCTCGGATGACCAAGTCTGCGCCCAGCCCGACTCCGAGGAGACCAAGTCTGCGTCGGTCGAGGTCCTCTCGCCTCTCCATATAGCCGATGGCCTGCGGAACCGTTGCCAAGACATCAGGGTATCGCCACAGGTCGCGTTTGGTCATATCGATGACCAGAGCCGCAACGTCCCTCCTGGCAAGTCCCTCGGCCAGGTTGCCCACGGACTCCAAGCGTTCAGTCGGTCCCGGAACGATGGATACCGCGCGCCATGGTCGGCCATCCGACACGGGGAGATAGAGAGTCCCTTGCCACCGACTGGTGCTTACCGCCTCTCTCCGATGGTAGGGGTTCTCACTCCGGTCCTCGCCGCGGAGGGACACCCTGTCCACCACTATCGAACCGACAATGCTGGTCCCCAGGGCGCAAAGCAGGCCCATGGACAGAAAGAACAGAAACTCGCTGCTGGCCGGCCCAGGACTGAAGACATCCTCTGTTCTCGCGCCGAAAAACCAGACGCAGGGCAGCAGCATAAGAGCTGCCCCCAACAGGTGGCTCCATCTAGCCTTGGCGCCCTTTGGCAGCAGAGACAGGGCCCTGAGACCTTGATATGCAGCCAGAATCTGCCAGAAGCCCAGGCTCACAAAGAACGCGAACACGAAGAACACGAAACCAATGGTGATCTGCTCGCGGAACTCCATAGTTCAGTGGCTCGAACTCAACCCCGCATGTCCGGCGGGTCAGTCGCCCCCTCCGCAGGTCGGACCAGGGCGTCAGCTCCTGCCCGGGCCTCGATAACGAACGGCCCCGCCACCAGAGTCACAGGCGGCTGCGAGCCCGCCAAACCACGGCCCGTTCTTCGACGTTGGACGCGACAAGCGCGGAGATCACAAACCCCTCGCGAGAGCTCACCTCAAGATATGTCACCGTGAGGTATCGGCCCCCCGCCATCCTGCGAACCGCAACCTGAGTATTCAGCCATCCCCGCAGGACGAAGTCTGGCCGCTCGACGGTAGCCAACACATCGTCGCAACAGGCGTTCAAGTACGACCACCTCTCCGCCAGCAAGCGGATGGGGATACCGTTCACGGACACCACCGAGTAGGACAGATCCATGATCGACTCCGCGCACGCCTAGGGCAGTCATGGCAATTATAGAGCTTTCGGCCGAACCCGCAACCATGCCACTCAGCGCAGGACCGGCTCATAGATGTTGCTTTCCCGCCGGAAACTGGCAAAGCTCAGCCCTTCCATCGCTCTAGCGTGTGCGATCATCTCCAGGGCAGACACCACCGAGGCATGAGACGTGGAGCCCAGCATGGTCATCTCGTGTTTGATGCCCCGATCGGCCAGAAACCACTGGTCCCAGTTCGCACAGGCGCCCGACTCATATCCCACAAGATACCCCTCGAGGCCACAGATCGTCAGGGGCAGCGCTATGACTCGCACCGAATAGGGGCAGAGACACATGATGACGTTCTGGAAGCGCCCATGATCTACACTGGGGATCATCACGTCACGCGCGATGTCCAGTGCGGAGGTCATGATGTGCATACAGGCTCCAGCCCGGAGGGCCAGAGTTCCCAGCGTTCTGATGTCACACCTCTCGCAGGCAGGGTTTACAGTGCGCCCCTCGGTCTGGAAATCGAGGTTGTCCAGATAGACACAGTCATGGTTGGGACGCCGCGCCGGACACGCCGGGGCCCGAGGCTTCTGGCAGAACCCCACCGCCACCAGCAGGCCGGTCTTCGCCTCGCACAAACGCCGCACGAACTCCGCGTCTGAGCCTTCGAACATCCGGGTCATGCCGTGGTGTCCCTCCTGCTGGGACAGGAGTTTGCGGTACTTCAGGATTCCGCCGAAGGTCCGCCAGGGATGGCGGAGGGCGACCTGGCCCAGAAAGGTCAAACCGTATCTCTCTCTCATGCTCCGGAAGGAGAAGTCCCAACCTCTGAAGCCGAGGAAAGCCGACGCATCCATTCGAGTTAGCAGAGCATGAAACATCTTGTTGATCGCCCCTTCATCCCGCCCCATATTCCATTGCCACTCGGTCTCGGGAGTGTTATACTCCCGGCAAGTGGAGGTAGAGTTCCCAAAGGTGAGTATCCAGCAAGGAAAATATTACAACGCACTGTGGTCTAGCAGCAAAGTCGTGGAACCCTCGGCATGGGCGCTCTGGGACACCATTAAGACCTACACAGTGGACGGGAGCCATTTCCTGGAGATCGGCCCAGGCACCCGACCCCGGATACCCATCGCTGGCTCCTACTTCTTAGACTCGAGTTGGAGTGCGATGGCGGCGCTGAGTGAGAGGAATGCCCACTGCACGGCAGGCTCTGCGGAAGCCCTGCCATTCCCCGACGACTGCTTCGACCTGATCTGCGCCTTCGAGATCGTAGAGCACGTCCCAGACGATAGATCGCTACTCTTCGAGGTACGGCGCGTGCTCAAGGATGGAGAGAGGTTCGTCTTCTCTGTGCCCCTTCACATGGAGTACTGGAGCGGGTACGATGAGCTCGCGGGACACGCCCGTCGCTACAATCCCTCTGAGCTGGAATCTCTCCTTGCAGAGTGCCAACTGCCCATCGAGAAGTATCATGTTACGTTCTCACCGCGCAACACCTGGTACCGGAATGCCAGTGCCTTTCTCGCCAGCAAGTTCTGGAGGCTGGGTGTTGCGATGGAGGCTAGCGTGGCCCTGCCTGTCTATTCCTGGCTGGATAGGCGAAGGGGAATTAGGTGGAACGAAGGCCTCTTCGCAGAGCGCACCCGCCGAGCCAACAACGTGATCATGGTCTGCAAGAAGGAGCGGGGCTGAGTGGTCTAACCTGTGCCCTCTGCTTCCGTCAACGCCTCTTCGAAGATAGTCAGACCCGCATCCACCGTGTCCGCATCAATAGTCAGCGCAGGCATGAAGCGCACAGTGCTCAGTCCGCAGCCGAGTAGAAGCAACCCCTTCGTGAATGCCCGTGCGATGATGTCGTCTCGCAGTTCCGGCGCCGGCTCCTTCGTTTGACGATCTCTCACTAGCTCAACACCGACGACGAGGCCCTGCCCCCGGACCTCTCCTATAGCCTCGTGTCTCGAGATCATGCCCCCCACCGCAGTGAGCAAGCGCTCTCCCATTCTGGCGGCGTTCTCCACCAGGCCCTCTTCCTCGATGACCTCGATCGTCGCCGTGGCGGCAGCGCACGACACAGGGTTGCCTCCGAATGTCGTCCCGTGAGCCCCGAAGGGCCAGCTCATCAAGTCCTTGCGGGCCACCATCGCACCCAGGGGCATCCCAGAGGCTATGCCCTTGGCGATGAGAGTGATGTCGGGAGTGACGCCCCAGTGCTCGATGGAGAACCACTTCCCGGTGCGGCCCATGCCCATCTGTATCTCGTCGGCAACGAACAGGATGCCCCACCTCTCCGCCAGCTCTTTCAGCCGGGTATGGTACTCCGGCGGCGGAACCACATATCCGCCCTCGCCCTGGATCGGTTCCACGAACACGGCCGCCACCTCGTCGCCTGGCACCAGCTGCTTGAAGAGGGTCTTCTCTATGTAGTCAACGCAGTATAGATCGCAGGAAGGGTATTTCAGGTTGTAGGCGCACCGATAGCAGTATCCATAGGGCACGTGAGTCACGCCCGGCAGCAGTGGCGCGAAACCTCGGCGCTGCACCACCTTGCTCGCGGTGAGAGAAAGCGCGCCCATGGTCCGCCCGTGGAAGGATCCGAGGAAGGCGAGAACACAGGGCCGCCCACTGTGGAAGCGAGCGAGCTTCAGAGCAGCCTCCACTGTCTCCGCACCCGAGTTGGTGAAGAACAGTTGCTTGGGCTCATCGCCTGGCACGAGAGAGTTGAGCTTCTCCGCCAGCTCAATCTGGACAGCGTAGTAGAAGTCGGTACCGGCCATGTGGATGAACTTGGCCGCCTGATCCTGGATGGCCTTCACCACCCGAGGGTGGGCATGCCCTGTCGCCGCCACGGCCACACCAGCGTTGAAATCGATGTATCGGTTCCCGTCCACATCCCAGGCCAGAGACCCCTCTCCCCGTTCCATGACGAAGGGATAGGCTCGGGTGTAGGATGGCGAGACAGACTCCTTGTCGCGCGCAACATAATCCCGGGCCTTGGGGCCCGGGATATCCGTGCTAAAGTCAACAAGCTTGCGATCATGCATCACCAACCTCCCCAGAGATCATCTCGGCCCTGGGATCACCCGCCGCCCACCATTGGCAACAGCTTCACCCTGTCGCCCGACTGCAAATGGTGACTCTTGAAC
>JBAVWD010000553.1:0-2927 GCA_049697655.1 Anaerolineae bacterium
CTGTTCCGCCGTTGGAGAAGCCTGTCCGCCATGGTGAGGTATACTACTATGGCACCGGACGGCGAAAGACGGCCAGTGCTCAGGTACGCCTTTACCCCTCCAAAGAACCTGCGATCACTGTGAATGACCTGCGAGTGGACGAATACTTCTCCCGTGAGGCCGACGTCATGTTCCTCAAGACGCCGCTCCGAGTGACGGCCACCGAGGACATGTTCAGGATCTCGGTCAAGGTGCGAGGCGGCGGGGTTTCCGGGCAGGCTGGTGCGGTGCGCCACGGCATTGCCAGAGCGTTGACCAGGGCAAACCCAGAACTGCGCCGCACTCTGCGCAGGGAGGGTTCCCTGACGCGAGACCCCCGTATGAAGGAGCGCAAGAAGCCTGGCCTCAAGCGAGCCAGGAAGGCGCCGCAGTACACCAAGAGATAGAGCAGCAAGAAGCGCCGTGCGCAAGCACGGCGCTTCTTCAGTTCCACGTCCATCGACGCTGAGCCACCGCCACTATCCTAGTTCACTGCCACGACCCGGCTATCCGCTTCTCCTCTCCCCTCAGAACAGGTACAGAATAGCCAGCACAGCAACACCCCATAGTACGTTGTTGACCGCCAGAGGGGGATCCTTGATCAGTATCTCCTCTGGGGTCCCCCGAAGGTCCCGGCGCTGGATAATCAGCAAGTAGCGCAAGATGCCGTAGAGGACAAAGGGGATGGTTAGCATCATGCTCTTGTTCTCAGGCACGTGAGCTCCCCAGAAGGTGTAGAGCGAGTAGGCGATGACCGTCGAAGAGGTGACTACGGAGATCATCTCCACCAGAAGACTGGAGCTGTAGTCCGCCAGGACCCTACGATGCTTCGGTGCCAGGTCGCCGAGGACGATCAACTCGTGCCGTCGCTTGCACAGAGCCAGGAACAGGGCGAGGAAGCTGCCACAGACGTAGAGCCAGGGTGAGAAGGTAGTTGCCCTGGCCACGACCGAGCCACACAGAACCCTCAGAACAAAGGCGGCGGCTATGGTCAGGACGTCGAGTAGAACGAAATTGGTCAGGAGCAGAGAATAGGCGATCTCGACCGCCAGGAAGGCCGAAGCCACCAAACCCAGTCGAGGATCCACGACGAAGGCTACCAAGAGACTGGCCGCCGCCAGTACCGCTGCCGCACCCACCGCCCACGACCTCTTGAGCCTCCCGGAGGCGAGCGGGCGGTCCAACTTTGCCGGATGGTACCTGTCCCGCTTGCTATCCACCAGATCGTTGATCAGATACGATGCACTGGAGAGCAGGCAAAGACAGCCGAAGGCCACTACTGACCGTCCGATAAGATCGGGCATCCCCAATTTCATACCAAACGCCAGGGGAGCGAACATGAAGATGTTCTTCAGCCAGCGCCTAACATGCATGCCGGCAATGAGTTCCTTGACCAACTTGTCCGCTCCTAGAATACGTACAGTATCAGCAACACAGCGGCGCCCCAGCATAAGTTGCTGGCCATAAACGGAGCATCCCCGATGAGAATCTCCTCTGGGCTGCCACCCAGGTTCTTTTGATGTATGAGAAAGAGGTAGCGAAAGATGCTGTACAACACAAAGGGAATGGTGAGCATCATGCTCTTGTTCGGAGGCAGGTTCTCGGCGGAGAAGGTGTACAGGGAGTAAGCGATCACAAACGAGGAGGTCACCAGGGCCATCATCTGATCCAGCAACTCCAGTGAGTACTCCCGCAGCACCTTGCGATGCTCAAGGGCATTGGCGTCCAGGACCGCGAGTTCGTTGCGCCGCTTGCCGAAACCCAGAAACAGGGCTAGCAAGGTCATGCACACGTACAGCCAGGGAGAGAACCTGGCAGCCTGCGCGACGGCGGAACCGGCGGCCACCCGCAGCACGAATCCAGCCGCGATGATCAGCACATCAACGATGACCACGTTCTTCAAGCCAAAGGAATACGTCAACTGGAGGACGAAGTAGATGAGGCCGATAAGGCCAAACCACTGATCGAGGAGGAATGACAGGGTCAAGGCGAAAAGGGGCAGTGCTACCGCCGCGCCCACGGCCCACGGCTTGCTAAGCTTCCCTGACGCCAGCGGTCTGTTCCGCTTGACGGGATGCTGCCGATCCTTCTCCACATCGGTGAGGTCGTTGATCAGGTAGACACTCCCGGAGAGCATGCAGAAGAGGAGGAAGGCCAGCACCATCTTGACAACGTAGGCGGGATCGAGAAGCTTGAGATCGAAGACCAATGCCACGAAGATGAAGAGGTTCTTCGTCCACTGCTTCGGACGCAAGCTGATTAGCAGTTGCTTGAACACAGAAGCCATGATAGTCAATCCACCGTCAATAGTCAACCGTTTGACATTCGCCCGGCGCGGGGTTACGGTTGTCGTATGGAAGAGGTGCGGCTCGATACTCTCCTGGTCCAGAGACGGTTGGTGGAAAGCCGGCAGAAGGCGCAGGGCCTGATTTTGGCCGGTCAGGTACTGGTGGACGGACACCCCGTGGACAAGCCCGGGAGGCGCATTTCCGAGGGCGCAGAAGTGACCATTCGTGAGGGGCTTCCGTACGTCAGCAGGGGCGGCATCAAGCTGGAGCACGCCCTCGATCGTTTCGACATTGATGTCTCTGGGAAGATTGCGGCGGATATCGGGGCCTCCACAGGCGGCTTCACGGACTGCCTCTTACAGCGCGGAGCGCGCAAGGTCTATGCCATTGACGTGGGATACGGCCAGCTGGCCTGGAAATTACGCCAGGATCCCCGGGTCGTGGTGCTGGAGCGAACGAACATCCGCTACCTGGAAACCTTGCCAGAGCCGGTAGACATAGCGACCATCGACGTGTCCTTCATCTCTCTGGCACTGGTTCTGCCCCAGGTCGAGAGGCTGTTGCGCCCCCAAGGAGAGATTGTGAGCCTCATCAAGCCCCAATTCGAAGCCGGGCGGGATC
>JBAVWD010000554.1:0-5565 GCA_049697655.1 Anaerolineae bacterium
TCCTTCAAGACCGCTCTAAACATCAGGCGGCTGATATATCAGGCACTGGTGGAGGGTGATCTCAGTCCCGATGGCATGGCGGAACTGTGGGACTGTACGACCTGCGGCACGTGCGTCCTCCGCTGCCCCAAGGAGGTAGAACCCTCGGACTTGATCATCGCTCTGCGCACCACGTTGGTTGACGGTGGGGTGATCCCACCAACCATCAGGGATGCTCTGACTAGTGTCTTCAGGTACGGGAACCCCTCGTTGATGCCGCCGGACGAAAGGGCGGACTGGGCTGAGGGTCTTGGTGTGAAGAACATCTCCGAGGGCGCGGACACGCTGTACTTCGTTTGCTGTATTCCATCCTACGATGATCGTGCCCAGAAGGTCGCCAAGGCGTTGGTCAAGGTTTTCCAGAAGGCAGAGGTGGACTTCGGCATCCTTGGAGTGGAGGAGAAGTGTTGCTGCAACGAGGTCCGGCGTGTGGGCGAGGAAGGCCTGTTCGAGTACATGGTGGAGGAACAGCAGGAGCTCTTCAAGCGTCACGGAGTCCAGCACATCGTCACTACCTCTCCTCACTGCTTCAACACCTTCAAGAACGAGTATGAAGGGCTGGACATCAAGGTCCAGCATTACACGCAATTCGTTGCTGAGTTGATCGAAGGGGGAAGGCTCACCTTCACCGGGGAACTGAACAAGGTGGTCACCTACCACGATCCCTGCTTCCTCGGAAAGCAGAATGGCGTGTTCGATGAGCCACGCCGGATTCTCCGGAGTATCCCCGGCCTGGAATTCCGTGAGATGGATCGTATCAGAGATCGGAGTCTGTGCTGTGAAGGCGGCGGTGGCAGGATGTGGTGGGAAGGCACCAACCCCGAAGAGAAGCTGGCGACCTCGCGTTTCGAAGAGGTCCTCAGCGTGGGGGCCGATGTGATGGCCGCGGCCTGCCCGTTCTGTCTCCTCACCTTCGAACTGGCCGCCAAGGCCGGGCGATATGATGAAAAGGTCCAGGTGCTGGACATCATGGAGCTAGTAGCCCAGGTGATTTGAGGCCGGAGTGACCCCAGTAGGAGGAAAGATGGCACCGAGGGTCGGTGTCTACATCTGTCACTGTGGCATAAACATCGCCCACACAGTAGACGTTGAAGAGGTGGCGAGGGCCGCGAAAGAACTGCCAGATGTGGCAATTGCCAGGGACTACGTCTACATGTGTTCGGATCCTGGCCAGCAACTGATCCAGAACGACATCCGCGAATTGAGTCTGGACCGCGTAGTGGTCGCCTCCTGTTCTCCTCGTATGCACGAGCTGACCTTCAGAAGGGCGATCCAGGAGGCAGGACTCAATCCCTACTTCCTCCAGATAGCTAATATCCGGGAACAGTGCTCCTGGGTGCACCCAGACCGCGAATCCGCAACGGAGAAGGCCAAGGGAGTGGTCAGCGCAGCTGTGGCCAGGGCGTGCCTCCTCCAGGCGCTAGAGGAGAGAGACACGCAGGTGACACCCGCTGCACTGGTCATCGGTGGAGGCACTGCGGGTCTTCAGGCTGCTCTCGACATCGCCGATGCTGGCTACCAGGTCTACTTGGTTGAGAAGGAAGCTAGCCTCGGCGGCCACGTCGCCGAATTCCCCAGGACCTTCCCCACCCTCGAGGATGTTCAGGCACTCCTCTCTGCGCTAATTGAGAGGGTGCGGACCCACCACAACCTTCAAGTGCTGACCGCCTCTCGTGTGACCGCGGTGGACGGCTTCATAGGCAACTTCCAGGTTCAGGTCGGCACGGACTCAGCGGACTTCGGCAGTGTGAGCTCTACTGACCTGACAGTGGGAGCAATCATCGTGGCCACCGGCTTCGATACCTTCGACGCCAGGCTGAAGCCCGAGTTCGGGTATGCGGTGTACGACAAAGTGATCACCGGGCTGCAACTAGAGCAGCGTCTCTTCAATTCGTACGCCAGCCCTGAAGGAACCCCTCTTGGTGACGGGGACATCGAGGATGTGGTGTTCATCCAGTGTGTGGGCAGCAGGGACCGGTCTGTTGGCAACCCCTACTGCTCCCGCGTGTGTTGCATGTACACCGCGAAGCAGGCCCACCTGCTGAGGGAGCAGCTCCCCGACGCCCGGATCACGGTGTTCTACATGGACGTACGGGCATTCGGCAAGGGCTTTGAAGAGTTCTACGACCAGGTCAGAGAAGAAAGGGTTCTCTACCGCAGAGGGAATCCGTCCGAAATCTACAAGAGAGGCGACAGACTCGTGGTCAGGGCCGAGGACACGCTGCTAGGAAAGCCGGTGGAAGTTGAAGCCGACCTGGTGGTGCTGGCTACAGGCCTCGTGCCACGAAGCGACGCCGAAAACGTCAGCAGGCTCTTGAAGCTGCCGCGCTCCGAAGATGGATTCTTCATGGAGCTGCATCCCAAGCTGAGACCCGTTGACACTACCACTGATGGCATGTTCCTGGCCGGCTGCTGCCAGGCGCCCAAAGACATCGCTGATACCGTCGCTCAGGCCAAGGCAGCTGCTTCGTCGGCTTTGATCCCGCTTTGCCTGGGCAAGGTGAGGGTGGAGTCCGTCACCTGTGCTGTCGATCCGCTGCTGTGCTCTGGATGCGGGCTGTGCGAGGAGGCCTGCGTGTTTGGGGCGCTGACCCTTGACCAGCGCAAGGGAGTGATGACGGCCAACCAGGTACTGTGCAAAGGCTGTGGGGCGTGCTCTATGGTATGTCCGTCAGGGGCGATTGTTCTGCGCCATTTCACCCCCGAACAGATCCTCGCGGAGGTGGAAGCGGCCGTCCAGTGACATAGGTGGTCTTTTTCTATGACCACTGCGCATGGCAGATAACGATGCGCTTCTGTTTCTCGACAGCCGAGCAGGCCCAACAGTCCGGCCCTCGGAAGCCAGAACGGGTCAAGTGATTCAGGGTCGTCCACCAGGGGATCCCGAGGCTGCAACTGCCACGTCAACCTTCGTGGCCTACAGTGTCATGGGCGGCGGCAGGTAAGCATGGGCATTGAGATCGAGGCGGAAAACCTAACCAAGGTCTTCGGACAGCACCGTGCTCTCCGCGGTGTGGATCTGAAGCTGCAGCGCGGTGAGTTGCTGACCATTATCGGCCCAAATGGCGCTGGCAAGACTACGCTACTTCGCTGCCTGGCCGGGCTCAGTAAGCCATCAGGTGGCAGAGTCCTTTTGTTGGGTCGAGACCTGGCCGAGAGCCCCGAGGAGGCTCGACGGGGAATAGGCTTCGTCTCGCACGAAACCCTGCTCTATGGCAACCTCACTGCGACGGAGAACTTGCTCTTCTACGGGCGCATGTACGATGTTGCCGACCTTCGCCAGAGAGTTGGGGAAACGCTGGAGCGTCTAGGACTGGCACACCGCTGTGATGATCCAGTCCGCACCCTCTCCCGAGGCATGCAACAGCGTCTCGCCATCGGTCGAGCGCTGCTGCATCGTCCGTCCGTGGTACTGCTGGACGAACCACACACAGGGTTGGACGTGGCGGCACAAGAGATGCTGGACCAGACGCTTGAGGACCTGTCGCACGCTGGTCAGACGGTATTGATGACTACACACAACCTGGCCACGGCGGCGAACGCCGGATCGCGGTTGGCTATCCTGGCGGAAGGGCTCATCGTCCACGAGGCGACCGAGGGGCCCCTCACACAGGAGGTACTGGCCGCTGTCTACCGAGACGCGGTTGGAGCACCCCGTTGAAAACGTACCTGACCAAGGTGGCGGTCATTCTGTGGAAAGACCTGCTGGCCGAAGTGCGCACCCGGGAGATGCTTAGCTCCATGCTGGTTTTTGCCCTCCTGGTGACCGTGGTCTTCAGTTTCACTTTTGACCGGAAGGCCGCCGAAATGAAAGAGCTCGCTCCTGGCTTGCTCTGGGTAGCCTTCACCTTTGCCGGTATCCTGGGCCTTAACCGGTCCTTTGCGCTCGAGAAGGATCGCAACTCTCTGCAAGGCTTGATGCTGGCGCCGCTGGATAGAAGCGGCATCTACGTGGCCAAGATGTTGGGCAATCTCATCTTTCTTTCCATCGTGGAGGCCATCGTCGTGCCCCTGTTCTGGGTTCTTTATAACATGAGCGGCTTCCCCTGGCCTCTGGCACTGATCATCCCCCTGGGCACGGTAGGATTCGTCGCTGCTGGCACGCTCTTTTCTGCCATGACCGTGGGCACGAGAGCACGAGAGGTCTTACTCCCAATCCTGCTTCTGCCCGTCTCGCTGCCATTGATTGTCGCCGCCGCCAAGGCCACCGGAATCGTTCTGACGCAGGACAGCGTTGCTGCCGCCGCAGGCTGGATTCGCCTCCTGGTGGCCTGTGACGTGGTGTTTCTCGTGCTCTCCTTGTTGACTTTCGAGTACGTGATTGAGGAGTGATCCCATGGTCAGCCAGCACCCTCTCCCACGCTCGGCTCGCCATGGAAAGGACTTGCCGTGACCAACACACAACTCTCAGGGAAGGCACGCACTGCGGTAGCGGCCATCGACAGGTTCATACTGTGGCTTTCGCGGCATTGGCTCCTACTGTTCAACCTGGTTTTTGGTCTGTACGCCGGTCTTCCGGTCCTGGCTCCTCTGCTGATGTCGTGGGGCTGGACCCGCTCGGCCAACATCATCTACTTCGTCTACCAGTTCCTATGTCACCAGATGCCTTCCCGCTCTTTCTTCTTCGGACGCTTCCAGATAGGCCTTTGCGAGCGAGACCTCGCTCTCTATGGTGGCGCCTGCCTGGCGGGCGTGGTGTTCGCCCTGGTCAGGGACAGAGTGAGACCACTCCCCATCCCGGTATGGCTCATCCTCATCGCACCACTCTTGCTCGATGGCGTCACACAGCTCCTTGGTCTTCGGTCCAGTACGTGGCAGTTGCGCACCATCAGTGGTCTGCTTGCCAGTGGGGGCACAATCTGGATGGTCTACCCGTATCTGGAGCAAGCCTTCAGGGAGGTCCAGCAATCGGCCTTAGTTCAACTGAGGAAGGCGGAAGCCAACAGCGAAGAAAGTGTCTGACGAAGGACTGCTCGGTCTCTCGACAGCAGTGCAGCGAGATCTCTACCGACGTCGCGCTTGGCGGCCGCCCTTGCCCTGCCTCTCGGCGACTACCTGGTAACCTGAGACGTAGTATTCTGACCCCCTCTGGCTGCGAATGTAGGCGTCCACCTCGTTCTCTTCTGTCTCCGAATCGAGCAGCAACTCGATCTGGTGGCCTTCTATCGTGTGCGCCTGAGCGAGCTCTGCCCCGCTGGCGTCTTGACCCGTTATCTGCACTTCGTGGTTGGGGTCCAGTTCGACCCAGCGTGCTCCGTCTTCCACTCGCTCCACGTAGAACAGCTGGGTACCGCGCCAGCGAAGGATTCCGAACATGAATGGCGGAGCCGGCTGTCCAGCGCCACCAGGCGTCGTCGACATGGCATCCCCGTACTCCGCGAACAACGTGGCCAGTTGGGCGCCCGTGGTTTCCTCCCCCTCAGTGAGTTCCCCCTCCAATTCCGCTGTCAACCTGGTGTGCCCGTACTTGGGAGCAAGTGATGACAGAAACTCGTCGCTGGCTTCCACCACTCGCCACATGTTCAC
>JBAVWD010000555.1:0-4107 GCA_049697655.1 Anaerolineae bacterium
TCGCCCAGGCGGACCTGGCCACGGCGCAGATGGCCCTCCAGCAGGCCCAGGCTGCCTACGATGCTGTCTCCTGGCGTCCAGATGCCGCCATGAGCTCTCAAGCCTTGGAGCTCCAGTCGGCCACGGCCGACTATGACCGGGCCAAGGCGGAGTACGACACAGCGATGGCACCCGCTACAGAGGAGGAGATCGCTGCCGCCAGGGCCAACGTGGCTCAGGCCCAGGCCAACGTCAACTCGTTGCTGAACGGGGCCACGTCCGCGGACGTGGAGACGGCCCAGTTGAACGTAGAGCAAGCTCGCCGTAGCCTGGAGTCCGCTCAGGTCGCGCTGGAGGACACCGCCCTTACGGCGCCCTTCGCCGGAACGGTTACGGCGGTGGCTGCTTCGGCAGGGGAGACGGTGGGTACTTCCTCCATGGTGACCCTGGATGATGTGTCCGAACCCCTGGTTGAGTTCTACCTGGACGAGACCGACCTGGAGTTGATCGCCGTAGGCTACGAGGTTGAGGTGACCTTCGATGCGCTGCCCGATGATGTCTTCGGCGGGCACGTGCTATCCGTAGACCCTGTCTTGGTGGAAGTGTCGGGAGCGCCGGCGATCCGGGCTGTGGCGAAGCTGGAACCCGATGAAGAGCAGTCGAGCCTCTTGGCTACACTTCCCATGGGAGTCAATGCCTCGGTGGAAGTCATCGCCGGCAGTGCGGAGAACGCGCTCCTGGTGCCGACGGAGGCGTTGCGGGAGATCGCTCCGGGTGAGTACGCGGTCTTCGTCATGGTCGATGGCGAGCCCCAGATGCGGCAGGTCGAAGTGGGGCTGATGGACTATACCTACGCCGAGATCATCAGCGGCTTGGAGCAGGGAGATCAGGTGAGCACCGGTACGGTGCAAACGGAGTATGGGCAATGAACGAGCATCTGATCGAAGTGCGGGAGTTAAGCAAGGTGTACGGAACAGGGGCGGCCACGGTGCGGGCCCTGGACGGCATCAACCTCACCATCGACGAAGGCGAGTTCGTGGCCATCATGGGTCCGTCAGGCTCCGGCAAGAGCACGTTGATGAACATCCTGGGCTGTCTGGACCGGCCGACGGAGGGGCAGTACTGGCTGGGGGGTGAGGACGTCAGCAAGCTCAACAGGGCGCAACTGGCGGACATTCGCAACCGCCGCATCGGCTTTGTGTTCCAGTCGTACAACCTGCTGCCCCGGGCGACCGCCCTCAGGAATGTGATCTTGCCGCTGCTGTACTGCCGTAATGGCCGCCGGAGCGCTGCCGAGAGGGAGAGGTCAGCCAGGGAGGCTCTGGAGGTGGTGGGTCTGGCTGATCGGGCCCATCACCGACCCAATGAGATGTCGGGTGGAGAGCAGCAGCGAGTGGCCATCGCCAGGGCCCTCGTGAACGAGCCGCTTCTGATCCTGGCCGACGAGCCCACGGGCAACCTGGACACCACCTCCAGCCAGGAGATCGTGGATATCCTGCACGGACTTCACGAGCGAGGGCGCACGATTGCCATGATCACCCACGAGCCGGACCTCGGCAAACAAGCACAGCGCATCGTTTTCCTTCGGGACGGGCGTGTGGCGGATGGCGGGGAGAGGTGAGATGAACCTGTGGCAGACCATCACCGTGGCCTGGGAGGGGATCGCCGCTAACAAGGTGCGTTCCTTCCTGACCATGCTGGGCATCATCATCGGCGTCTCGGCGGTGATCATCATGATGGCCGTCAGCGCCGGCACCGAGGCGAGTATCGCGGAAGCCATACAGGGGCTGGGATCGAACCTGATCATGGTCAGTCGAGGCTTTAGCGGGGCGCGTATGGGTCCTGGGGCCCAGACCGCGAGCCGGGGACTGAGCTACGAGGATGCCCTGGCCATCCGCGAGCAAGTGAGTGGGATCACCGGCGTGGTCGCAGAACAGATGGCCTCGGATCAGGTAGTACGCGCCGGCTCGGTGACCATCGAGTCGGATGTTATTGGCGCCATGGTGGACTTCCCGCAGGTCCGAGGTGTGGAGGTGGCGGATGGCCGTTTCTTCACGCAGACGGACCTGGACCGTAAGGCCAAGGTAGCGGTGCTGGGCTATACCACGGCCACAGACCTTTTCGGGGACGCTGACCCCATTGGCCAGACCATCACTGCGGGGAGCGTCAGGCTGACCGTGATCGGCGTTATGGCCGAGAAGGGATTGGTGGGTCAGACCGATTTCGATTCGCGGATCTACGTTCCCCTCACCGTCGCTTTCCAGCGCTTCAGCTTCGACCGCCGATTCGGGGAGATGGTGATGACCATCTATGTCCAGGCGGAGAGCAAGGATACGGTGGAAAGCGCCATCACGCAGATCGACAGGCTGCTGACCAAACGTCACGAGATTTCAGAATTGGAGGATCCGGACTATACCATCTATACCCAGGAAGACATCATCGAGACCCAGGAGGCGACGACGGGCGCTTTTCGCTCGCTGCTGGGGTGGGTGGCCGGTGTCTCTCTCCTGGTGGGCGGCATCGGCATCATGAACATCATGTTGGTCAGCGTCACGGAGCGGACGCGGGAGATAGGCATCCGCCAGGCGGTGGGGGCCGCACCCTCGGACATTCGGCTGCAATTCCTGGTCGAGGCCCTGGTGCTCAGCCTGGTGGGCGGACTGATCGGGGTGGCGGCCGGCGTGGGCGGTTCGTGGGTGTTCGGCCGAACCAGCGACATGCGCACAGTCGTCGTGCTTGGTTCCATCCTGCTGGCGTTTGGCTCGGCGGCCGCAGTGGGTATCTTCTTCGGCTTCTTCCCGGCCAACCGGGCTTCGCAACTTGACCCTATCGAAGCGCTCAGGCACGAGTGAGCAAAACAGGGGCCGGAAGGAACGTGGAGGAGAACGTGATACGGAGAACAGTGATCGCGGGCTTACTGGCGCTCGTTTTAGGCCCGACAGCCTGCGGTGGTAGCCAGGCAGGTTCGGGAAGTTCGACTGGCGAGGCGAGCATGCCTGCGCAGTCGGCCGGAAGTATCTCGCTGTCACCTGCCATGGACCTGTCGGTGGGAACACTGATGCTGGAGGACACACCTCTCGCGGTGACGGAGACCCAGGCGGACCAACTGCTGCCCCTGTGGCAGATGCTGGGCGCCCTCCAGGGGAGCGGCACCTCCTCTGAGCTGGAGGTCGAGGCCGTCCTGAGCCAGATCGAGGGGGTGATGACTGCCGAGCAACTTGCGGCTATCGAGGAGATGGATCAGGGGGAGATGCAGGCGGCGCTCCAGGAAGTCGGAACGGGCGCGGAGAGTGGCACGGAGACCGGTGAGACTGGTGGTGCCGCCCTACCGCCGGAGGCCATGGCAGCCGGGGAGGGTCTGGGCATGGCGGGTATGAGCCCCGATAGCCTCACCGGCGTCGGTCCGCAGGGAGAAGCGCCGGCGATGACGGAGGGGACGGGCTCGGGGTCTGAGGTGGCTCAGACAGACGCGGTTGTCGAATTGTTGGAGACGCGAAGCACAGAATCGTGAAATACAGGAGGTAAGCATGACACGGAGAGTAATCATGGGGTTTGTGTTTGTGTTCATTCTGGCCCTGACGGCCTGTGGGAGCAGCCAGACCGCTACGACGGCTGGGGCTAGCGGCGTCGCCCAGGGCACGCCTGGGGGCTTCTTTGGCGGTGGCGAAATGCCGCTATCTACGAAACTGCCGGCCGGCACGCTGCTACTGGAAGACACGGATCTTGCGGTGACACCAGAGCAGGCGAAGGAACTGCTGCCCTTGTGGCAGATGCTCCGCGCCCTACAGGGGAGCAGCACCGCCTCTCAGGTCGAGACTCAAGCAGTGCTCGACCAGATCCAGGCCGCGATGACGCCGGAGCAACTGGCGGCCATCGAGGAGATGGACCAGGAGGACATGGGGGCGCTGTTGGAGGAGCTCGGTATGGGGCGGCAGCAGGGTGACTCCGCAAGCGATGACGAACAGGGAGGCGGCTTTGGTGGCCCACCGGATATGGGCGGCATGATGCCACCCGGAGGTGGAGAGGGTGGGGCTGTCATCATAGGTCCTGGTGGAGGAGAGGGCGGGCCTGGTATGGGCCCTGGTGGTTTCGGCAATCTCGATCCAGAAGCGCAGGCCACTGCCATGG
>JBAVWD010000556.1:0-7258 GCA_049697655.1 Anaerolineae bacterium
GCACTACGTTGACGAACCATTCCTGTCTCGTTTTCGGGCCCAAGGGGGTGTCCCAACCTGCGGCCCGCCCATCACGGAGGCCTTCGAACAGAACGGCCATTTCGTGCAGTATTTCGACCGTTGTCGACTCGAATGCAACGGACATGGCAACGAGCCCTGCGAAGCCCACCTCAGCGATCTGGGGGAACTCCTCGGTCACCACACTCCTCGAGTCCGGTCTGTGCCGAACTCCATGACACGAGATGGCTCTTGCCGGTACTTCCCTGAGACCGGGCACAACGTTGCCTTCAGCTTCCTCACCTTCTACATCGAGAACGGCGGCCCTGAGACGCTGGGTCCCCCTATCAGCGAGTTGATTGTGGAGCCAGGCATCATCTACCAGTACTTCCGCCGAGCGCGCATAGAGTGGGACATGGATGCCCGTCCTGACGAGGCCATGCATCTTGGCAGCCTCGGCCGCGAGTTTTTTGTGGCGAGCGGACTGGATCAGTCTCTGCTGGCATCTGTCGATTCTCCCGGCCTGTCCCCGACCGTAACACACGGCATCGTCGTGGGTGCCTACGTCAGGGTTGTAAACACAGGGGCCACTGGACTCCGCTTGCGTTCTGGACCAGGCCTCAGGCATGCGACTATGGAAACCCTCCAGGACGGCGATATCCTCGCTGTGATTGGGGGACCTGAGAGCGGTGACGGCTTCACCTGGTGGCAACTCCAGCACAATGGCACTGCCGGATGGTGTGCCAGCGATTGGCTCGAGCCCGCACGGGCACCCGTTGCTCCATAGAGATATTGTCGACCAGGCCAAACTAGGCATCATAGCGCTTCACCGTCGTCGCTAATTCGGCATCACGAAATCGCGTCCCAGGGTCAAGACGATATCCCTGTCTTCCTCCACGTTGGGATCGAGCATCACGAACTCCGGACTCACCTGCAACAGCCCGGCCATAAGCACGGCGGTCTCGGCCGCCTCCCGACGGCTGGCGATGAAAGTCCCCGGCGATTCGATCTGGACACCATCGGGCTCCACCCATGCGGTGTAGCCGCGGCGCTGCAGCAGGCTGGCCACCTCCGTGGCGAGCTCCGGCCGCGTGACATCGGCTCTCACCACCACCCGAACCTCAGTCATGTTCGGCTCCGAGGATTCGGAAACAACGGGTGTATCGTCGAAAAGCTGGCTGACCAAGGCACGAATCTGTTCCAGCCTGGGGAGCAGAACCTGTGCACCGTCCGGAGCGACGTATGGGATGGTGAGGGACTCGTCAACGACCCGCGACTCTACGTCCTCCAGCTGGATCTGCGCCGCCAGATTGGCCAGACCCAGCAGGCTGTCCACTGACAGGTCCGTCGAGAACGCCTTGCCCAGCAGCGGAATTAGCTCAGGCAGAGCGAAGACTGCATCCAGTCTCAGTGCCTTCTCCCGCAGCGCCAGAATCACTTGCTGCTGCCGTCTCATGCGAGAGAAGTCGCTGCTCTCGTGGCGCGCCCTCACGTACTGCAAGGCCGTCTCGCCATCCATCTGCTGTCTGCCTGCCGGAATGTAGATCTCCATATAGCCGTAGCTATCGTCCGGATACCGATCATCTCGCACTTCCTCCGGCACGTCGACCGTGATTCCACCCAGGATGTCTACAATCCGCTCGAAACACCCGAAGTTGAGGGTCCCGTAGTAATCAATGCTGAGCCCGAAGTTGTGTTCTATGGTGCTCTTCATCAGCCCAGGGCCACCGCCCGGCGCGCCGTCGAATTCACCGTAGAAGTAAGCGCTGTTAATTCTGTTCTCCCCGTGCCCAGGTATCTCCACCCATAGGTCTCGCGGTATCGACAGCAGGCGCACCTTTTTCTGCGTAGGATCCACGCTGGCAATCATGATCACATCGGCTCTGGCGGGCGATGCTGATCCCGGTCGTTGGTCGAGGCCCATGAGCAGGAGATTCAGCCTGTCGCTGCCACTCCACATTGGGAGCGGCTGGCTGACAGGCACGGGCGTGTTGAGCGGCACTACCCGGCCCGAAGTGGGCTCCCTCCCCCACGACCATTCAATGGGCCTCAGCGCTGGACCCTCCCCGTGCGTCAGGCGGTATCCCGTCTGAAAACCAGTGACGAGGAAAGCCAGGGCCAGCACGGTGCTGATAATTCGATCAAGGCGAGCGAGCAGGGAGGCGCGGCCTCCCACCGGATGCGGATCCACAGGTCACTCCTTGCTAACCTAGTGTCCGAAGTCGAGTGTCACGAGACAATTCCGAGTGGCATGCTCTGCTACCTGGCCCGCAGGCGGCGTGCTACCCGTGCCCCACCGGCCAGTGACGCCAGTGCGACTCCAATCCCCAGCGTCTCCACCAGGCCGAAACCAGTCTCTGGCATCTCCGACGACTCGGAGTTCGGGGTACTCATCCCCGGAGAGCCTTGTCCGTCCCCGCTGGCGGGCGTGGGAGTAGCCGAGCCACCGGTACCTGGTGCAATGACTAGGGTCGGTGTGGGGGCGGCCGTGGGCGTCGCTGTGGGCAAAGGCACGGGCGTGGGTGTGGCAGGCACCACAGGCTCCTCTGTGGGCACAGCGCCCTCGGGAGGCATCGCAACCTCGGTTGGGGTGAAGAACAGCCTATAGGCCACAAGTCCGCCGATGCTAACCAGACCCAACAGCAGGGATGCCGTAAGCACCAAAGCGATGACCATGAACAACCTGTTGTCCCTCGTTTCTGTTCCGGTCTCCATCTTGCCTGTACACCTCCTCGATTCTATCCGTTGCCGGCCAAGCGCTCTCACCAGGAGAGCAGGACGGCAATCACGACGCGATTTGCGCGCTACTGCCTTTCCATGCTGAAGACCCCTTCATAACGGGTCAAGTCATGCAGGAACCCTTCCGCGGTTGTCGATTCCATCCAGTCGCTCACCAGTCGGCTCTCAGCCTCGGCCCCGTCTCCCGGGTCCTCGGTGGAGTCGTTCTCCTTCTCACTGAAGGTCAGGAGAGCCACTTCGTGACTCACCTCGACCTGGAAAGTCTCGTCCAGGAAGCGCAGGGTGAATACCGCATCCGCCCAGACCGGCACTTCGAATCCACCAGCACCGTACTCTGATTTTGAACCGCTGATGGCGGCCACCGAGTTACCCCACGGGTCGGAGACGTTGAGACGGATCCCCGCTCGAGGGAAGCTACCTGCGATAGCCCTCACCCCATCTGTGCGCGGGCGGCGCTGCACGCTCATGCTCCACTTCACCCCTTGCTGCGCAGGGCTTGGTCGTGGCGCCGGGGAGGGACTGGGTTGCTCAGATGGCTGGGGGGAGGGAGTTGGTGTCTGGACAGGTGACTTGCCCCTCACGAATCTGGGCATCCCCGCCATAGCGGTCACAGTCTGGTGTCTCGTGCCGCGGGGGCCATCGTACCAGGCCGCAGGGTCGTCGCCTGACAGGATCCACGGACAGACGGTAAACAAGTATTCTGGCAAACGGCTCCTGTCCGCCAGGACTCCGTCCTTGAACCAGGCGAACAACGCCAGGTGGTGCGCCTGGTGGAGGAAGTCGTCTACCTTCGGATATCGACGGTCGGTGAGGTCGCCGTACTTCCATCCCCCTTCACCGCAGATGATGGGCGGTACGAAGCCAAGTTCCTCCTCAAAGACCTTAGCGTAGGCTAGAAAGCCCAGCACACACTGATAGTCGTCGTACACGGTCTGTCCCGGGCGCTTACCTTCCTCGCGCCAGCGATTCACCTGATCCACCGGCGCCGCAAACTGCCACTCCGGGTGTTGTACCGACAAGCCGCGCTGATTTATGTCGTCATAAGGGTACTCGGCCATACGATTCAGCCCATAGTTATGACAACAGAACCAGGAATGCCTGAAGAGGTGCTCTAGACCCTGCCTCTGGGCCGCGGCCAAGACGGTGTGCAGATCTTCCACCGAGTTCACCTGGAGTCCGGGGAAGGCATCCACATCGACCAGTGCCTTGGCCTGCTCCAGCCAGCGAGAAGCGAACGCCTTCATGTCCACCCGGCGGCTCTTCCACTGCTCGGGGCTCTCTGGAGCATTGTACACTTGCATATACACAGGAATGCTCTTCGTCTTGAGCAGGCGAGCATCGCCGACGAAGTCGTGATCCTCGTCAACGAGGCACATTGGCCTCACCACCGGCATGATACCCTTGTCCCAGTACGCCAACGCCGCCCGTCGCAGCTCGGCCGCACCATTGGGCACCACCATCGCCCACTTGACGTGGAGCGCATCCGCTCGTGCCACATCGGCAGTCAGCGCCTCCTCTGACAGATCCAGCCCACCGTGGATTCCCAATCCGTTGTCCTGCGACGGTCGCGGCCACTCGGCATAGCCAGTACTCAACTCCGGCCACAAATCCACCGCTTCACGATCGGTGCCCACTATCCGCACGTCTGTGTAGTAGTGCTCCAGGATGTCGACGTAGGTGGCACCCTGGTCAGCCATAGCCATCGCCCCTTGCTGACACATCCCCACGCCATGGCCGCTCATCGTCGGGTACGGCTTGACGCACGAGACACTCCTGCAGTACGGAAGAGCACGGACCCACACGTCCTCACTGTTTCGGGTGTGCCCGTCGCAGAAGGCGAAGTAGAAGGCCTGGATGACTTCGTCCCCATGGAGCGCTACCACGTCCTCGGTCTCTGCCACGGCCCGGTCAGTGGTGGTATGCGTCTGCGCTGACCATCCCTGGCAGTGCTTTTCGGTGCACACATCCGCGCCTTGTGCTTCGTGCCTGGGGTGGGCAACCGCGTACGCAGCGAAACAGCGAGCAGCCACGGCCTGTGCCTTGAGAGCTTCCTCTGGAGCATCAGGTCCCATCTCCTGAGGCACCACGCCGCGCAGATGCTGCTCGAGCCTCATCACTTTCACGCTGCCGTCCGGCATCAGCACTTTGATGTCGTTCGGCACGTCCACGCGCAGGGTCCGCTTGATCTTCAGCAGGGCCTTCAGTCGCGCTACGGACTGGGGAAGGCGCGGATCTCCATTCGGCCTGTACCAGCTGTGGCGCACGAAGAAGTTGTCATCCTCGGCAGCCAGCAGCCAGAAAGCGTTGTTGAAGAAGTAGTACGGCACCTCCGCGCTCATCGTCATCTGGCACATGGCTGCGTGACGCTCGGCGTGCAAGGCCTCGTTGATAGCGGGAGAACGAGGATCATCAGCGTCGCCCAACCTCATCCCGTTCTCGCATCCTATCAGGGGCAAACGACGCCCGGTACGCTGGCTGACGATCTCATCGTACCATTCAAACAGATAGAAACCTGTATGATCCTCGCACCCGGGCGGACGCTCAAAGGGACGCGCACAGGTCCATCGCGTGCTGCCGCCCTTCCCGAAGGAAAGGGGCTTGTTGAAGGCGTAGTTGTGAATGCCGACAGCCATCTTGTCGTACAGGTACTTCTTGCCCTTCTGATTGAGAATGGCCAGCGCCTCCTTGAGGAAGGACGTATCCCAGTAGTCTCCCCCAGGCGCCAATGGTGTGAACAGCGGGATGATCCCTTCCACCGAGTACATCGTTTCCAGGCAAGGGATCAAGTAGTCCATGAACCGAGGCACCAGCCGGTCAGGGTTCCACTCTGCCCACTCGAGACTCAGGTTTGGCTCATTGAAGACGTGCACATAGTGTACGCCCAGAGACGAGTAGTGCTTGCACGCTTGTCTGAGACCCGCCTGATCGATGAAGGTCACGAATCTGGTGTAGATACGGATGATAGGCTCGATGTCATGCTGGATCAGACCCCGAAGGAACCAATCGGGAATGGTGTTCAGACCGTCGGACAGAACCAACAGCCAACTGGCCCCCATGGCCTTCAGCTCGGGCACGAAGGTGTCGAAGTACCGCTGTTCGTAGTGGTAGTGGTCAGGGAACCAATGGAACCCTACGCCGGTGTCTCCCCTGGGCCTGGGGTAGTCTAGCAAGTTCATCGTCATCCTCCTGTGCGCCGCAAATGGCGCTTCAGCGCGCGCTACGGAATCCGCAACTGCTGCCCGAGGGTCAAGATGCCCTCGGGATCTATGTCGTTCAGGCGTGCGATCTCGTCCACTGTCGTGCCGTACTCCAAGGCTATGCTCCACAGGGTGTCGCCGGCCGCCACCGTATGGGTTCGCTGCCCCCCTTCCTCGTCCTGAACAGATGGTGTGGGCCCCGCTGTCGCCGAAGCCTCCCCACTGGTGTCTTCACCCTCGGGGATCACCAGCCGCTGTCCCGGCTCAAGTGCGTCTGGGTCCAACAGCTCGTTGGCGGCCACCAGGGCTTCCATGGTCACCCCGTACTGCTTGGCGATGTCCCAGAGCGTCTCCCCGGGCTTCACGGTGTGATACGTTACCTCTGGCACGTCCGGTGTGATAACCGGCGGAGCTGTGGGCGATGGCGTGGCCGGCACCACATGCACCGTCGCCGTCGGTGTGGGAGTAGGCAGGGGTCTATCCCTGGTGCACCCCCCAGCCAACAATAGCCCGGCCAAGATGATCGCCGTCAAGCAAACACGACGAGTTCGCGATTCCACCAACTGCCTCCTCTCCCCTACTTGGGAGCACTCTTCAGGGCTTCGTATGCGGGTCTCACACTCCCGTTCGGGTTGGTCATGGACCACCAGTACTGCTCGTCAGCCTCGGTCCAGGAAGGATTGGCGATGGAGAGAACAGTCATCGCACCCATCCAGGGCGACCAGTGGTCGCGAGCCCATTGGAAGGCGCGCACGATATATTCAGCCTTCGTCTCCTCAGACACGGCGTGCCAGGCGTACGGCGATCCGGACCTGGAATCGCTCGTCCAGCCGAACTCCAGCACGGCCATCTGCTTCCCTGAGTCGCCATTCGCCACCATCACCTGGCGCAGGTCCTCCACATGCCGGAAGCAGAAGAAGCGTTGCCCGCCCAGGGCCCGGTTGTTCTGTACCTCGTCAGGGCTCGTCTCGGGAGCCGCCTTGTAGCCAGGTGCGTGTACCCCCAAGACGTCGAAGTAGCTCTTCGCGCCCGCCTGGTACATCTCCCGCAGGTACTGCGTGTCCGGAAGGGCGGCGGGGAGCCCAGTGCCCGTGGGAGCCAGCCCAGCTGTGATGACCATAGCATTGGGATCAGCCTCTTTGACACGCTGGTACGCCACGCGCAGCAGAGCCACGTACTCCGCGGCGTTGGGCGGCCGGTCGCCCCACTCGCGGGCGAGATTCGGCTCGTTCCACACCTCGTACGCCTTGATGCGTCCCTTATACCGACTGGCCATCGCGAACAGGAAGTCGCCATAGTCGCGATAGTTGTCCGGAGGGCCGTTG